>JBBTCR010000432.1:0-1264 GCA_038043105.1 Bacteroidota bacterium | reverse complement strand
CTCGACACGCAGCAGGGCGAAGAAACGCTCTCCCTCTTTCGGCGGCCGCACCTGCCCGCTCACGCTGTCCCCCGTTCGAAGACCGAATTTCTTGATTTGCGACGGAGAAACGTAGATGTCGTCCGGCGAGGGGAGATAATTGTAGTTGACCGACCGTAGGAATCCATACCCATCCGGGAGGACTTCAAGGACTCCCTTGCTGAAGCTCAAGCCGTCTTTTTCGGTCTGCGCCTCGAGAATCTTGAAGATAAGTTCCTGCTTCCGAAGATCACTGTACGCTGAAAGGTTCAGGTCTTTCGCAATCTGATTCAGCTCCGCGATCTTCTTGGACTTTAATTCGGTAATGTCCATTGGCATAGAGCGACAATCCTTTACAGTGAAATTACTATTGGGAACCTATGGTAGACAAAATCCTCAATGAGAAACCTGAGGATGCTTATCGTTGAAGTTTGAAGGTTGGGAGTAACGAACTGACGATCAGAAGTGAACCGGGTGGACGATCAGTGCTGGGAAAGTAACCCCACGAACTTCATTGGTTAATATAGCCCATTAGCCACTGATTGTCAAGTTCTTTTTCGTCGCCAAGTATTCCATCGCCTCGCCAACAACGTAGTGAGATCCAGTAACCAGAATCGGGGTCCTTTGCGAGCTATGCTGTATGGCCAAGCGTACACCTTCACTCACGCTCAGAGCGGCACTTACCTTGATCTTTCCCTTAGTGAATGCCGCCGCGACATCGCTCGCCGACCGGGATCGTTCTGTCCGCGCGGCCACGGCAATGACCTCCGCAGCGATGGGCTCCACGCTTCGGACCATCGCGACTTGGTCTTTGTCCTTCATGACGCCGAAAACAAGTACGAGATCCTTAATGCCCAGGCGCTTCAGCGCGGCGACGAGTTGAATCATCCCATCCGGGTTATGCGCAACATCAACGATGATTGGTGGTTTTTGCTGGATCAAACTGAGCCTCCCTGCCAATCCAGTGAGGTCTTGGATTTTGCTGAGCCCAGCGCGGATTGACCGGTCTGAGAGCCGAAATTCGGAAGCGTTGCTCACCTGGTCTATGGTTGCGAGTGCGAGCGCAGCATTTCGAATCTGGAATCGACCTGGAAGAGAAATGTTCAAACTCTCATAACGGCTCTTCCCGACTTTCAGATGTACGATTGTTCCCTTCAATGATTCGTTCCGAACGGCAACAGTGTGCCCACCAAGTGTCACAAGCGGAGCACGCCGCTCTTTGCACACTTGTTTTAGCACTCCGAGG
>JBBTCR010000431.1:0-4152 GCA_038043105.1 Bacteroidota bacterium | reverse complement strand
CGAGATCCTCTTCAATTTTCCTTTTCGTCTTTGAATCGAGCATCCCGCTCTCACGAATTCTCAAGTAGGCGCGGATGTACGGCGGCATAAAGAAGAAGTTCGCGATTGCCGGGATCCCTTTTACGTACTCTGCGCGCGTTTTCCAGTAGTCTGCAGGATAAGCATTCCGCAAGTCACCGTACGATGCCAGCAGCTCAGCAGCTCGCTCAGCATAGAGTTTGTCCTTGGTCTGTTCGTACAGAAACGCGAGCGTGCTCGCAAGATAGATCGGATAGCCTGGTGAGTTGTATCCCCACAACACGCTGGGCTTGTAATCCTTCTTCCACTGGTCGATAAGAGCAGGATGATCTTGCCACCCTTTCTCGGAAGCCTTTTTGATTTCTTCCAAGTAGAGAGATTTCTGGGAGAAAGCGAGGTGAACGCTGATGAACAGAAGTAATAGAGAGTAATATGTTTTCATTGTGATCTTGATGAGAATGAAATTGAGTTGACGATCGAAATGGCCTCATCCCGACAGATCCGGTCTGGCGGGGGGCAAGGCTCCATCCTGACCGCCCGCCTGCCGTCAGGCAGGGAGTTGAAGGGGTGAGGTCTGCTCACGAAGATTTCAACAACCCACCCTGATCCAGCGCGGCGCAGAGCGATGCGACATCGCCGATCGCCTCGCCGAGTTGCGCTGGAACGATTTGACACACCTCGGCTGCACGCGGCAGAGCCTCTTCGCGGAAAATCCTCTCTGCCGTCGGCAGGAACGCATCTCCGATTCGCATGCCGATGCCGCCAAGGATGATTCGCTCTGGATTGAGCACATCAGCGAGAATCGCAAACCCGCGACCGATGTACTTTCCCGCACGGTCGAAGACCTGACGCGCTTCCTGCGAACCATCGTTGCAAGCAGCATAAAGCTCAGCAACAGTTATCGATTCACTCCACAAAGCCGGGAACATGATGTGAGCCAGCTTCGCAATACCCGTTCCACTTCCGAACCCTTCCAGCGATCCCGCCTTGCCATAGCAGAGCGGGCCATCTTCTGAAATTCGAATGTGCCCGATCTCGCCCGCGGTATCGTTCGTACCCCGATACAGTTTTCCATCGAGAATGAGCCCAGCCCCAAACCCTGTTCCCATCGTGATGAAAACGAGATTGCGGCAGCCCCTCCCCGCCCCAAAGTACAATTCTGCAAGCGCGCCCGCATTGCCATCGTGCTCCACATACACGGGAAGCGAGAACCGATCATTTAGGAGTTGTTTAAGCGCGATGTCCTCCCAACCCGGTAAATTAGGCGGAGATTTGACTACTCCTCGAAGAACATCCAGCGGCCCACCTATGGAGACACTAATTGCCTCAACCGGATCGGATGACTGCCTTATTCCCTCCTGCATTGTTGTTGTGAGCTCTTCAAGAACGGCGTGGAATCCTCGCTGCGGCGCTGTGGCAAACTGCCTTTGCCAGCGTATCTCACCACGGCGAGTGCCGAGGACAACCGCCGTCTTTGTACCTCCAATATCCAAGCCAAGGATCACGTCGTCAGCAACCTTTGGATGATGTTGACGGCTCGATGGACTTGCTGCAATTCGACAAACTCCGAATCGGTGTGCGCTTGAGCGATATCCCCAGGCCCAAACACAACCGTCGGTATGCCAACATTATTGTAAAACCCGGCGTCGGTTGCATAGTGCGCTGTTTCAATCATCACCGAGCCTAAAACGTCTTTGATTGAGCCTGCAAGAATTTGCACGATCGGAGCGTTTTCTCCCACCTCCATTCCAGCTACCGACAGATATGGAGGCTCGAACTCCCAGTCAGGAAGATCCTGAAGAAGAGCCCTTACGGGGTCAAGAACGGCTTCAAGGTTTTCACCCGGCAGTGTGCGGCGATCGATTTCAATCCAGCACCGGTCGGGAACCACGTTTACAGCTTGACCGCCTTCAATGACCCCAACACTCAGCGTTGGTGTCCCTAACAGTGGATCAGCCTTCTTGCGCTGAAGTTGAGCCGCATAGCCTTCAAGCCTCTTGATCACCTCCGACATTGTGTAGATCGCGTTCTTCCCTCGATCAGGGAATGCCGAATGAGCGGCGAGGCCCTTCGTGACGATCTTCCACCGCGTGACACCCTTGTGTGCCCTGACAATCCTCAACTGCGTCGGCTCACTTGCAATGCCGAAATCTGCTTTCAAACCGTTGCGAGCTGCATGCTGCGCCCCCGTGAAACGATACTCTTCATCGGACACGAACAGAAGGAGGACATTATACTTAAGCTTTTCACGCTCCTGCAAAGCATTAATGACCGCCTGAAGGAAGGCCGCAATCGAGCCCTTCGTGTCACACGACCCTCGCCCGTACAATTTTTCATCACGAATCAACGGGTTGAATGGGTCAATGGCCATCCCCTCCGCGTGAACAGTATCAAGGTGCGCTTCAAGGAGCAGTGTTCGGCATGCTTTTGCATCAACGTACCCAACCACGTTGGGTCGGCCCGGTGCCACCTGTTGCTGCTGTGCATCAATTGAATGCTTCTTGAGGAACGCAGCAACGAATTCTGCAAGCGATTGCTCTACATACTCCTTTCCTGAGCGCGCCCGTCCCATGGGGTTCATGCTGGGAATCGCGACAAGATCGGCAAGCAATCGGATGACAGGCTCCACGTTCGACCTCATTCAATCACAGCCAGCACTCGCGCGGGAGCACCGTCACCACCTTTTATGAGCAGTGGCGCAGAGATCAGCTTGATCATTCCCTCTCGAAGTTGAGCAGTGTTGTTTAAGTTTGTGATGAGGGGAATCCCTTTCTTCAAGAGAATGTAGTGAACATCCAGCGTGAATGGCGTGTCGGCGGCAAGCACGGGGATCTCCATCGCCGCCAGAAACTCCGCAGCCCGGTTTGAAATCGGTGGATACGTCTTGTAGTAATCGTCCTTCCCAAAATGCACATCCCATCCGGTCTTCACCACAACGCCGACCCGTTTCCTCTTGAGCTTCGCTCGCATTTCTTCCTCGGTGACCTCCATGCGCGGCTCACGAGGGGTGAAGTCGAGCACCTGCGCGTCAACAAACCAGAGCTGTGGGTCGTACCGATCCATCGTCGGCATGCCTTCAAACACGTGACTCGGCGCGTCAATGTGCGTCCCGCTGTGGGTCCCGATGCTTAATCGAGTGACTTCACAGCGATGCTCTTTATAGTTCGCCGTCTTGGCCACTTCGGTCTTTGGATGCCACGGAAAATACACTGGCGTTTCACTACTGATGGGATGCGTAAGGTCAATTACTTTCATACATCTTGATCCTCGATGGTTGGGGGCGCCGATTTTGGATGAAGTTGTGCTTGCTCCTTATCTGGCACCCAAATAATTGCATCGACCGGACACGCTTCGAAGCATAGCCCGCAGCCAGTGCAATTCTCCGGTATGGCAACGGCCGTCCTTTTGTATTTGTGGTTCGGCCGATCTTCCATCACAAGCGCATCAAAGAAACAGAGCGGCGGGCAGCGGTCGCACGCGATGCATTTCTCCTCCACTACCAGAGCAATGGGAGGGTAGTCCTTCACAAATGGAGGTGGAAGAGGGTTGAGACCGGGATATTTTTGGTTGGGTGTTGACATAATAACGGTTTGATTGGAGCGCTCTCAACTTGCTTGTGTTTCCAACAAGATTGTAAACTTCCGATAAAAGATCAGAAACAGAAAGCCGCCAACGACACAACCGAGGGCGAGGATAGTCCCGATGAAAAACCGGCCAATGTAGAAACCCGAGACACTGAGAATCCCACAGGCAACCCACGTGACCCCAAGCAGTGCCAGGCCTAGCCCTTTGATGATTGGATGCTTCAGGATCTGACCTGGCTGTATTCCGAGTTCATCTCGAATAGGCTTCCAAGCTCCCAGAGGCATACCGGCGAAGATGGAATCCAATGGCGATGAGCGCTGTAAGATTAAAGAGTGATAACGGCAATATCGAGAGACACCGCGTTAGTCTACAAAGTCAACCCGTAACTACTCAGCGAAGCCTCTTTGAGAATCAAGCGTGAAACGATTTCTGTTCCTCATCATGGAGCAATGTCCCCCCTGCCTGCCGGCAGGCAGGCTCTCTGAGGGGGATCTGGGGGAGGTAAATCCCAGTTCCTTCTCTCTTTCCTCAACACAGGACTCAAGTGCT
>JBBTCR010000430.1:0-1103 GCA_038043105.1 Bacteroidota bacterium | reverse complement strand
CATCGAATGGAACCCAGAGCCGCATCCTGCATCGAGTGCTGACTTGATCCCAAACCGCTCGATCAGCACGCGGAAAAAAGGACGCTCCTGAACGAACCGCTTCTCAAACCCCGTCATGGTGTCATAGTCGGGAGCGAGCGCGTCATAGAATTCCGCAACATCCTGCATCGAAACCTGCTCAGACTTAGTCGTTGCTGCCATAGGGAGCCACCTCCCCTCGCGCATGTTGATAGGCGGGTGAATCAAGCTGCTGAAACCGTCGCGCATATTCCTCTTTCGAGATACCATTTTGCCAGCTCCCGCTCAACATCGCCAGGCCACTGCTGAATCTGAAATACCAGAAAACGTTTTTCATTCTGAAGAGGAGCGGTATTCCGGCTTTCGCATATCACGCGCAATCTGCGATACGTTCTTGTTCACGAGCATCGCATAGATCTCGTCACGCACGCTCGCCCACTTCTCATGCACAGCACACGGGTTCTTTCCAGAACAATCCGGGAAGCCGAGAACACATTGATTGGTGAAGTCCACGCCATCGATCGCCTCAACAATGTGGAAGAGTGTGATGTCCTTCGCAGGCATGCTCAGGGCAAAACCACCCGCGGGTCCTTTGAGGGAAACAAGCAGACCTTTTCGCGTCAGGCTCTGAAGGGTCTTTGCAAGGAAGTGGTATGGAATACCCAGCTTCCTCGTGACCTCCTTGATCGATGTCATCTCCCCCTCTTTCTTGAGCGCGAGATACGTCACCGCCTGCAACGCATATTCACACTGCCGACTAAAAAGCACGCTCATCGTTAATCAGACTCTTTTGTCCAAAATTAACCCTTTTCCGACTGTTTGTCAAGTTGAAAAGTCATTCTCACGTCTAAAAAGTTAAATTTCCAAAAAAAAGAATTGCTGTCCTTCGTTCTTGTCAGGCTTGGGAATTTATGACTTCCGAACCTTGGGGCGTCAAGGAGAGCTAGTTTTCAGGGCAAATCTGTCCACCGGCGGTTTGCAGAGGTCAATCAGCGCCTCAACCTTCTGGCACGAGCGTTGCACAACGCGCCTAGAGACCCAGTCGAAAAGTCTCACGCAAAGACGCAAGGCACGCCAAGGATTCA
>JBBTCR010000429.1:0-8042 GCA_038043105.1 Bacteroidota bacterium | reverse complement strand
AAGGACCGGATCGATGTTAATTGGAGAAATCATAGTTCAGGCTCTCAGCTCCATCAAAGCCAACAAACTTCGCTCCACGTTGACGCTGCTGGGCATCGTGGTTGGAGTGTTTTCCATTATTGGAGTGATGACGGCGGTTCGTGTGCTGCAAAACAGCATTGAGAGCGGTTTGAGTGTTCTCGGTACGCACACATTTCAGATACAGAAGTTCCCTGCCATCATGATGAGCCACGGCCAATGGCAGAAGTACCGAAATCGGAAAAACATCACGCTCGATCAGGCAAGGCAAGTGGAGGAGCGCATCACCACGGCGCAGTTCGTCGGGATCGAAGGATCACGGTGGGGTATGACTGTGCAATATCGCTCACTCAAGACCAACCCCAATGTGCAGCTCTACGGCATAACGCCGAACGGTGTACCGACGAACAACTGGACGATAAAAGAGGGGAGGGCGTTGAACGACTACGATGACCGTCTGGCAGATCGAGTGGCTGTGTTGGGCAACGATGTGGTAAAGAAACTCTTTCCGATGGGAGGTGCGATGGGGAGTGAGGTGAAGGTTCAAAATCAACCGTTCACTGTGATCGGCATCTTTGAGCCAAAGGGCGCGGGCTTCGGAGGTGACAGCGACAACTTCATAGCAATCCCGCTCAATACGTTCCTCACCATGCACGGAAAAGACCGATCGATGCGCGTCTTGGTCAAGGCGAAGGGTCCGGAGGAGTATGATGAATGCGTCGATGAGGCAAGGCTGATACTCCGCACTGCTCGCAAAGTCGATCCCGGAAAAGAAGACGATTTTTCCATCTTTTCGAACGACTCTTTGATCGAGACGTTCAACGAGTTCACGCTGTATGTGAAACTCGGCATTGGATTCATCAGTTTCATTTCGCTGCTGGCCGCGGGTGTGGGGATCATGAATATCATGCTCGTCTCTGTCACCGAGCGGACGAGAGAAATCGGATTGCGCAAGTCCGTCGGCGCTCGGAGGAGCAACATCCTCAGTCAATTCATCACCGAGGCGATCGTTCTCTGCCAGATCGGGGGGGTCGTCGGAATTGGGCTGGGAATTCTCGGAGGCAATCTCGCAGCAGTGGCGTTTGAGATCCCACCTGTGTTTCCCGTTGACTGGGCATTAATAGGCTTCGCTCTCTGCGCGTTTATTGGCCTCGTCTTCGGTGTCTATCCTGCCTGGAAAGCGGCGAACCTCGATCCGATTGAGGCCCTGCGGTACGAATGAAGTAAAGTTCGAAGGTCGAACTTCGAACTTCGCACTTCCTTCTCTCGTCTCACATCTCACTTCTTACATTTCACTTCTTCCTACTCAGATTCCGCAACCTACCCCGCCGAAAAGCAGCGGGGCGCGAAAAACGCGCAACCTATCCCGCCATACAGCGGCGGGACGCACACAACGCGCAACCTACTTCTTACCCCCCTCTGCCAGCACTTCTATGATCTTTTCATGCAGCTCCTCAACATCGAAGGGTTTGGTTATGTACCCAGAAGCACCGAGCTTCATCGCTCGTTCGACAGAGGATCTATCATCCACGATCGTTAGAAAGACCAGCGGGATGTTGTTCGCCTGAGGCATTTTCCGAACGGCTTCCAGAAACTCAAATCCATCCATCTGACCCATTTTGACATCCGAGACGATGATATCGGGCGAGAAGCCGGAAAGCAGCGCGAGCGCTTCTTCCGCGCTCAGGGTAACTCGTACGTCAAACCCTTCATCCCGAAAATACGTCTCGACGATCTTGATGAGCTCTTCTTCATCCTCAACCAGCAACAGTTTGGTGTTGGTAGCCATACCGTTCTCCGACATTAATGGTATCCTCTACGCTTTCATGCGCTTTCCCTTTTCTTCTTCCGAGAAAATCCATCCAACCAGCTTGCCTGGATCGATCTCCTTGAAGTTGGACCAATAGGCTGTGTTTCTCAGATGCCGTGACGACGTGTCCTGATCGGGGATCTGACTGACCTGCTCCATAATGATCTCAAACCGGCTTTTCCAATGCTCCATGTTTTTCGTCCGCAGATCGACCCAACCATCATGCGCCCAGGCTTCAAGCGATTTTTCTGTGATCTTCAACTCGTTTTCACCTCGATACGGCGGGATCTTGATCTCCGGCCCGCGCAAGAGCGTTTTTCCATCTGAAAGCAGAATCGGGATTCCGATGGAGATGATCTTCGCTCGGAGACTAGCATCTTCGCGTATCAGGGATTCTAGTTTCTGAGAGATTGTCCTTGCAGAAGCTTTCACGACGGATGCCATGTCGCCAAAGATAAGTTGAAGAAGATGCGCTTCATAGAGAAGCTTCGAGAGCCGAGGCGGACCTAAGATTTCAAATGCGATGCTCTTCGTTTGATGTTTCTCCTCCAACGCCTTCATTTCATTCATCGCGGCGTCAAACATGAAGCCCGCGCGATAGGTTGGGGCGAGTGTAGCGTTGTCGAGAGCGTTGATGATATCGTGCCCCGTGTTGCCGCCCTTGATTTCAAACAGGACCGACTCCGCGATTTCTTCTGGCGTCACAAACTCCATTTGTCCGGGAGTCGATATCGCTTCAAACTCCCCACGAGAGAAAACGCCGTTCTCTCCGGTGTCGATGAAGACCGATCTCAGCGGTTGATGGAGAGGTTTGAAGGGGAGCCTCTCGTCTTTGAGCTTCAGCGTTTCTCGAAGCGACAAGCCGCTTTCGGGAGGACAGTCGACGAGCTGGATCGGCTTTCCCCGCTTCTTGATCTCGCCATAGCCGATGCGCTTCCAGGCGATAGCGGCCGTTGGTTTGATCTCCTTGGTAATGGGTGCGTCGGGGGTTCGACCCATCAAGAACAACAGCATCGTGTGAGCTCCCGCGACGGATGACTTGCCCAGCAGCATGCTCGAAGGGCGTTCCTCGCTGTGGGTGTAAGGGATATTCAGCCCCATGCCGCCGGTACCGCTTGTTCCAATCTTGACGTAAATCGTCGTGCCCGCCATCCTCATGGAGCGATAGAGAATCTGGACATGCCGGATGAGCTGCGGCACATAGAGCGTCACCAGCAGGCGTTCGGTTTGTTCAAGTAGCGCGTTCTCCTTGCCGGCTTTCGACTGCCGGATTGCTTTCCGCACTTCGCGGGCGCTTTGAAAAAGGTCTTGATACGCAATGGCCGTTGCCGAATTGATGCAGTCGACGACGATGTCTGGCTTATACTCCTTCATGAGTTGATAGATTGCAGTTCGCTCGAGGACCGGCATTGTCAGTTCATCGAACAGATCGTCCATGAGCTTCTGCCGCAACTCTTCGTTGCGCAGGATTTCTTCCCGCGGGGTGTCCTTCAGCTCATGCCGGACGAAAATGTTGCCCCACCACGGAATGAAGAAGTTCTTGCCCGCTTTCGGGAATTCGTGCCGGAGAGTTGCGACCACCTCTTTGGCTTCGGATTCGAGAAGTGATGAAACGATGATGCGCTTTGGCTTTTGTGCCATCATCTGTCGGCAGACTGCGGAGCCGACGAGGCCCCATCCGCCGAGCACTAAGACGCTCTTATTTTGGATATCCATAGCTAGCCGATCGGGTTCTATTCAGGATTTATAAGTGGCGAGACTGTTAGATCTTTTGAACAACGCATGCAGTTCCGTAAGCGAGTACTTCCGTCACCCCTGCCATGATTTCTGTCGCATCGTACCGGAAGCCGATCACCGCGTTTGCTCCGAGCTCGTTTGCGTGTTGGATCATCAGTTCAAACGCATCGCTGCGCGTTTGTTCGCACAGCTCGGTATACAAGGTAATGTTGCCGCCAAACAGGATTTGTATTCCCGCGCCGATGTTTCCGAGCACGGAACGCGAGCGAACGACGATGCCTCGAACGACTCCGAGATTTCTTACGATTCGATAACCGTCAAGCTGGAAATTGGTGGTGACCAGTGAGTGGTCCATAAGGGTCGATGAGATTGTTTCGATGGTTGTTGAATAAGCAGTGCGAAACAACGTGTGAAAGGTAAGAAGGTAAAAGCGAAAAGTAAACTATCGAGCGAAGGCTAACGAGAAACCGATCCAGCACCCTGAGTCCTAAAACTGAGACTGTGAGTCTCCTTGAGAACATAAACACGACCAGCCCTAGAATAGCGACTCCTGTAACGGGGGTGAGGATTTTGAACTCACCTCGCCTCTCCTCAACGCGTTGACGAGCAGGTGGGCCTGTCGGGTCGGTTCAGGAACGCGATAGCCTTTCGTGCATTTCATGACAAGCTGGATCGCATCCTCCAGGACCACGCGGTGACCGACGGAGACGAACACGGGGCTCACATTATCCTCTGTCCGCAACGCGACCCCGACCGTCTCTTCTCTATCGACCAAAGGGGAGTAGCGACCGGCTTGGGGAGCCGGCTCTTCGAATTTTCCGATGAGCAGGCTCTTGGCGCAACCGATTGATGGAAGGTCGAGAAGAAGGCCAAGATGACACGCAATGCCAAATCGCCTGGGGTGGGCAAATCCTTGGCCATCGACCATAACGACGTCGGGTGCGGTGTGGAGGTGGGTCCAGGCTTCGAGCACCGCCGGCGATTCCCGAAACGAGAGAAGCCCCGGGATGTAAGGGAACTTTACTCTCGTAACGGCTGTGCCGCGCGCGACCTCAACAAGCTCGGGAAGCTTCAAGACGACAACACCGGCGTACACGACATCAGAACCTTTATCAAACGAAATATCGCAGCCTGCAACGTAGTGAACCGGTCTTGCGATCCGTTCCATGATCACCTCGGAACGGAGTCGTTGCTGAATGGCAATGGCCTCCTGCGGCGTCACGTCCCACCGGTGAAGTTGCCTGGGGGGATTCATTGGAAAGCGCCCCGATCATTTTTTTGAAGCCAGTTTCCCCTTGACGAGCGTTCCTACCATCTCATAGTACTTCTGTACCTCTCGTTGATACTCCTCGCCGGTGCCCGGCCCCTTGAAGCCGACGTGGATGGACCGCACGATACCTTTCGGATCGACGAAGATCGTTGTCGGGTAGGCAAAGAAGTTGTTCAGCTGAGATCGCAGCCGTGATTCAACATTCGCGCTTTCGGTCGTCCCGCAGAAGAGTAGAGTGTAGGTGATTCCGTACCGTTCCTCGTACAGCAGAAGGTTTTTGCGTGCTGTGATAAAATCATCGCTTAGTTCAAACGAGAGCCCTACGACCTCGAGACCCTGGTCCTTAAACTCATTGTAGAGCCGCTGCAGCAATGGAGAGGCATCCATGCAGTTGTGGCACCAGGTTCCCATGATGTCGATGATCAATGCTTTGCCCTTGAAGCGAGCATCCGCCTGCGTAACGGTGTCTCCGGTGATCGTCACACCGGAAAAGGTAAACGCAGTTCTGGGATTCTTCATCGTGGTTTGCTGTGCTCTCGGCAACTCTTTTGGAGGCGAGATGAGAGGCTCAAGAGAAAAGAAAGCTGGCGTGGTGGTGCGCGCGAAGAATTTGCCCCACCAATAACCTCGCTCCTGTCGGAGCGCCAGCATGTTAGCTTGCCAACCGGTGAATCGGCTCAGCTCCAGTTCATTGCCAGACTGCTTTCCCGCTAGGAGGCCGAGGTCGCCATCAGGTGCAATGAATGTTCCGAAAACCGAGTCGCCTCTGACCCAGAACGTCGCTGTCGTCGAGCTATCGGTTTTGTCATCCTTTCGGAAATAGACCTGGTATTTTCCGACGAGAGGAACCTCGGCCCTCTGGACAGCCTTTCCGGTGTCCGCTGTTGCTTCAACGGGGGTTGCTTCTAAGGCCATCGCTGTGGTATCCTTGCGAAAGCGGAGGAACTTGCCGGACAGCCGACCGCTTTTCCACACCGAGCGCATCGCGGCGCCGTATTCAGAGAAAACGAAAATGACAGAATCCCCACGATGGTAGATCTCGGGAATCGGTGTGTGCTCCGGCCCGTTAATGAAATATCCCGTCGGTGCTGCCCCTTTCAGATCCAGATACATCTGAAATGGGAGTTGCCTCTCCTCGGGGAGTGCAAGGGTTCCAGTCCACAATCCCTCTTGAGGAAGGGACCTTGTGCATCCGATCAGAACCAGTGCAAAAAGAATCACTGCTGTTGAAAGAACGGCTGATGTTCTCATGGCGTGTCTCGTTCAAAATGCTCCTGGATGTTTTGCTGAGCCAAATACGGACAAGTAGATGATGAGGAGGAGAAGTACGGTTTGAACAAGGTAGAACAACGTGAGTTGGCGATTGATCAACGCGAGCAACTTCTCCGGATCGGCTGGCGCTGTGTTGTCGCGCATCGTTTTGACGAGATTCATCCTGCTCCGGCTGAGCTTCGGTCCATAAATCACGCCGTTCAACAGCATCAGGACGAAAACCATGATCTTGGCGACCAGCCAGCCTTCTTGATACCACGACGTCGTCGAGTCGGCATACCTGTTATAAATGTTGCCGATGCCTGTGGTGAACAGGATGAAGGCAGCCAAAGGAGAGAGCAGGCCGATCGTCCGTACGATACCGCCAACGTAGAGTTTCAGATCAACGTTCTGCTCGGATCTGAATTTTCGATCGAGAATAAAACCGGCCAGGAGTGTCGTCACGAGGACACCGAAGCCAAGCAGATGGAGGATGAAGTTAAAGGAAAAGCGCATATATGGAGAAGGCGTATTGGCCAGACGGTTTTGTGCGACTGGGCATAAGATAAGAAAATGAATTGAAAAAAGGGAATCGAGCAGAGGAAAGTCAATCCTAGGTGGTAGGAAGCGATCGCCCCCACGACGGCTTCTCATTTCTGCTTATGACATCCTCAGTCGCTGATGATGATGGTTGTCCCGCCGCCACCTTGGTTGCCGAACCGAGGATTGACGATATTGTTGAAGATGGAACCGAAAGTGTAGCTGAGGCCGAAAGATCCCCAGTATGAATAGCTCGTCTCCAATTGCCGTCGTTGTTGATAGACCTCCTCGGCTGTGAGCGTACGCTTCGCGAGGGAGAGCTGATCGTGAACCGCAGAATATCCGCCATACAGACTCAGCGACAGCCCCTCGAATATGCGTAGCGAGACGCTCCCGGATATGCTCAGGTTGTTCTTCTTGAGGTCGTGAAGGTACTGCGACCCGAAGAGCGTCGTCGACGTCGAGCCCCAAGGCTGCTGCAACGTCAACGTAAGCGAGAGCGAGTGCATGTACAGGGCTTCCGACTTTTTGAAATAGATCGTGGAGTCGATGTACTTACTGGCGCTGACGCCAATTTTGTAGCTTATGCGGAGTTGCCGGCGAGTGGACTCCGAGTACGGAAAGATGTTGTACTCGATGGATGGCTGCACAGATGCGGACAAGTCAATGTTGCTGTACGTTGAGGTGCTCGCTGATCCAAAGAGGCCTACAGACCAATGGTCGTCGATACTCTTGGCGACGAAGCCATTGAAGTACTGGCTCCTCCGAATGGACTGACTCTTGACGACCGTACTCTCGTCGACGCTGAATTCGTACTTGTTTTCGGTGTAGTTTCCATTCAACGAGAAGCGGAACTTCCAATCTTCCGTCACTCTGCTTGCTGTCACACTGCCTCCGAGAGAGGCATATTTGTACTGTGATTCACCGTTCAACCAACTGTTGAGACTGAAGCTGAACACCCAGTAGTCCCACTTATCTGTAACTTTCGCTGAGGCCGTGGGTCTATTGTATGCTACACTGAAGTATTCAGCAAGCGGAGTACGCATTGCATAACGCACGAGTCCCGCTTTTAACACGCGCACGAGCCCTTTTCTGATCATGTCCTGCGTGTCCGTTTTGTTTGTGACGTACTTCAGCGTATCATTCATGCCATCGAAGTCGAGTTGACCGATCAACGTGAGTGTGTACTCCGTCCCGCCGCTTCCCGTATACTGCTGGGTTATCAAGACGTGAACTTGAGCCTGCTTCCGATCTCGCACGTAGTTCACAAACGTAATCTCCGTGCGTATGTAGTCCAGGTCGCAGTAGGCGCAATCGATGAAAATCTTGAGGGCGGATTTCTGAAGGGTATCGAGAGAATCTTGCTGAGATTGTGCGAAGGCCGGAGCGAGGGCGAAGAGGGTGAACGCTAAACAG
>JBBTCR010000428.1:0-6287 GCA_038043105.1 Bacteroidota bacterium | reverse complement strand
ACGAGACCTCGTCCCGCGGGAACCGGGCGGATGGATTGGAGATTGTGGATTGCGGATTGAAACACAGCGTGGCTGCATCTCAAATCCCAAATTCCAAAACCAAGATCTGTCGTGAACAAGCTCAGAATATATTTTGCACTATCGAGCGTTGCCTTTCTTGCCGTGCTCGCCATCTCTCCACTGAAGGATTACTTCCGCGAGTGGAAGTGGTATCAATCCGAGTACAACAAAATCATCGCCGAACTCCCGCAACGTATCAAGCCAACTGAGACCGGCATCAAGCAGATCTGGGTGCGCAAATTCGATCGAGTCGATCGCTGTATTACTTGCCACCTAGGAATGAAAGAAAAAGGCCTTACAGAAGTGAAACAACCGTTCCGCACGCATCCCCGAATCTATCATGATTTTGAAGAACTTGGATGCACGATTTGCCACGAAGGTCAGGCCCTCGCAACAACATACAAGGAGTCAGTGGGAAAGGTAAAATATTGGGACAGGCCAATATTCCCGAAAGAATATATGGAGGCGTCTTGTGCCAAGTGTCATAAACAAAGTGCGGTTCCTCAGGCTCCTATTCTCACCTTGGGTAGAAAACTAATCGCAGAGTCCAATTGCGTCGGATGCCACAAGATAGAAGGGTATCAGAAACGATGGGTGCCGGGTCTTGATGGCATTGGTTCAAAGGTGAGCCGGAGTTGGCTTGTTACTTGGCTCAAGTCTCCCAGAAAATATTTTCAGAAAACGAGAATGCCGAATTTCCTTCTCACCGATGAGGAAGCAAGCATCCTCTCGGATTTCTTAATGACCTTCAAATCATTTCCGAGTGATGTGGTACTCGAACTAGTTCCGAACGTGCTCGCTGCGTCATCTGGACCTGAGCGGGACAAATTGGCTGAACTCGGGGCGATTCGATTCCGTGAAGCGCGCTGCATCAGTTGCCATCCTATCAACGGCAAAGGCGGTTACATGGCAACTGACTTGGGTAGAGTTGCAAGCAAAGTGAGTTCACAATGGCTGCATAATTACATTAAGAATCCCAAACGGCTGCAACCGGGCGTAGAAATGCCAAGGTACCGTCTCAGTGAGAAAGATCTTGAAGCAGTGGTCGCGTATATCCAGAGTGAGTTCGTTGATTATGAGACCGAGCCTCCAGCGCCTCACACTCCTGACCCGGCATACTATGAGAAAGGTTTGACGCTCTTCAAGAAATACAATTGCAGTGGTTGCCATGAACTCGGTGGAATGAAGAAAGGCGAAGAAATGGGGCCGGACCTTACTTTCGTTGGCAGCAAGAAGCTCTATGAAATCGACTTTGGCAGGGCGGACATAGAGCAAACGCTTCCCTCCTATCTATTTACAAAACTCAAGGAGCCCCGTGTCTTCTTGTCTACGATGAAAATGCCGAAATATGAATTTACCGACGAAGAAGCGCGAGCGATTTCCGTAGCCATGCTCGGCAACACAGATGAAACAATTCCGGCAGAATTCAAGATTTATGATAAACCCACCGGTTTCTTCGCGCCTCAAGGTGAGTTCGGCAAGTTGGTGGACGACCTGGCGTGTTTCGGATGCCACACAATGTTCGGGCGTGGGCGACTCGTTGCAACCGATTTGACACTCGAGTCAAGTCAAGCACAGAGAAAGTGGATTGAGAGTTATTTCAAAGTTCCTTATTCGCTTCGACCGATCCTGACTGAGCGGATGCCGAATCTGTTCCTGTCAAATATGGAAATCAGCGTGATGGTGGATTATATGGAGAAGGTGTTCATCGTAGACAGTTTGGATCGGGATATCAAAGTAGATCAAGCGAAGGTTGCAAAGGGAAAAATTCTTTACTATGAGAAATACGCCTGCCAAGCCTGTCATCAAGTTAGTCTCAAAGGTGGTTACGTTGGGCCGGCGCTAGACAAGGTTGGCTTACGGCTAACACCGGGCTGGATGTTCCACTGGCTAAAAAATCCCCAAGCTTTCAAACCTGGTTCAATTGATCCAAACAACAACCTCAGCGATGATGAGGCAGAAGCACTGACAGCTTTTCTGACAACTCTTAAATGATGCGTTTGATGCTTTTCATATCGTGTTTGGCCGCTCTGGTTGATGTTAGCTGCAATAAGATTGGCACACCCGCGACTTCAAATGGGCAAGCTGTGACACCAGCTGAACATGCTGGACGGAGCACACTCAGCTATGAAGAGCAACAGGGGATGTACGTCTACATACAGCACTGTGCCGTTTGCCATGGAAGCGAGGGAAAAGGTGATGGTTTTAACGCGTACAATCTCGAGCCGAAGCCAAGGGACTTCACTGACTCAACTTACATGAGGGCACTAAGCGATTCGCGTCTCTTCGAAACGATCAGCGAAGGAGGTCGCGGCGTGAATAGATCCCCGCTGATGCCGACCTGGGGGGCAACGCTGTCAAAGGATGAGATCCTCAATGCAGTCAGTTATCTTAGGACCTTTGCACGGCGGACGAAGCCTGGGAAATGAATGTCGCCTAGGCGGTCAGCTATGGACGAGACGGCCACCTCTCCTATGCCTAACTGGCTGAGATTCCGTGGTGGCATCGACCGTCTATTTTCGATCGATCTAGTCGTACCGGCAGAACTTGGAGACAGCCGAAAAATGAAAGGCTAAAAGATGATTGACGCTGATATGCTACGTGGTATAGACGTTTTCGACGGGTTGACGACGAGTGAGCTGAGGCAAATTTCAGGAATTTGCAGGATTGTGAAGCTCAAAAGAGGAGCTAGGATTTTGAGCGGGGGGGACAGCGCCAAAGATCTCTACGTTGTTAAGTCAGGCAAGGTCAACATCTGCCTTCAGGTTCCTGTTCTTCTAGCTAATAAGGAAATTGTTGTGGATATAAAAACTGGAGGAGATGCTCTTGGCTGGTCTGCTCTGGTTGAGCCCTATAAGTCGACTTTGTCAGCTTACTGCGATGAAGACTGTGAGTTAATCCAGATGCGAGGAAAAGAAGTTCTTTCTCTGTGTGCTAACAAGCATCATCTGGGCTACATCTTAATTCGGAATTTGGCCAAAATTATCAGCAGCCGCATGGATCGAATACAAGGTCTGCTTGTGAACGAGATTAGACTTAACGTGCCCTCCTTTTAGCTAGGGAGAACGCGGATGACAAGTCTAATGATCCGACATAGAAACGAGTAGTTGCGCGAACGATGTTCCCCGAAGTCAGCCCAACGGCAGCAGCCTAAATTCGTTCAAAATCACCGACGAGCAGCCCGGAACGAGAATCAAACCAGTATAATAATGTGTGTTTCCTGTTTGAATGATGATGAAGTCTTGACAATGGCACCGCGTTTTCTTATCATTTTTGCTAAGGTAGGTGCAACTCTGACAATTCCGGTTGCAAGCCACTTCACCTGATCCTTCCGATAGCGCACCTGCCCGACCTGGTGAGCAGCTTGAATTGACCAAGCGCGATCGTATCTCAACCTTCATCTGAAGACGCCTCTCATGATCGATGAATCACTCCCTAAGTCGCAAGAGGAACTCGAACGCCTCATTCAAGTGCGAACGGAGCAACTCATCAAGTCAAACGAAGCACTTCAGTCCGCAATCGCCAGACGTCAAGAGGTGGAAGAAGCCCTTCGACAGGCGGAACGGCAGTTCCGTAACCTTTTCGAAAACTCCGTGCAGGGCATCTTCCAGTCGACGCCAGACGGTCGGTATCTGAGTATGAATGCGACGCTGGCGCACATCTATGGCTACGATTCTCTGGAAGATGCCATTCAAGCTATTACCAATATTGAAACACAGATATACGCTGATCCCTCGCGGCGTTACGAATTCAAGCGCATCCTTGAACTGGAAGGTGAAGTGCGCGATTTCGAGTACGAAGGGCGTCGAAAGGACGGAAGCAAAATCTGGATCTCGGCAAGCGCGCGAGCAGTACAGGACACAAACGAAACAGTGCTTTACTACGAAGGAACGGCAGAGGATATCACAAGGCGAAAGCGGGCCGAAGAGGCATTGAAGCAGTCTGAAGAAGATTACCGGTCGATTTTCGAAAATGCCGTGGAAGGTATCTGCCGCTCGACGGTCGACGGAAAGTTTCTTAAGGTCAATCCTGCTCTCGTGAAAATGCTGGGGTACGATTCGGAAGAAGAGCTCCTCAACGTGGACATTCCCACGCAGGTGTACTATGATCCGTTGGATCGACTGGAGTTTCAGCGGAAGATTGCCGAGCTTGACAAGGTGACCAGTCTTGAACTGCGCATGAAGAAAAGGAATGGGGAATTGATCCACGTGAACGTGAATGATCGCATACAGCGGGATGACAACGGCGAGATCTTGTACTACGAAGCAACCATCGAGGACGTCACGGAACGCAAGAAAACTGAGGAAGCCTTGCAGCGAGCGCATGCGGAACTGGAAATGCGGGTTAGGGAGCGAACGGCGGAGCTGGCGAGAGCAAACCGAGATCTGATGGAGTATCAACACCAGCTCCGTTTGATGGCCTCGGAATTATCGCTCTTGCAGGAAGAGGAGCGGCGCAAGATGGCAACCTACTTGCACGATACGATCGGTCAAGCACTTGCCGTCGCAAAGATCAAGTTGAAGGGCGTGCAGGAAGCCGTATGGTCCAACGGCATTCTTGATTCGACGAATGAAATCCTCGAGCTCATTGACTTTGCGATTCAGGAAACCCGGTCATTGACGTTCGATCTTAGTCCCCCGATCCTCTATGAGCTGGGATTCGAGTCAGCTGTGGAATGGCTTGCTGAGCAAATAGCGGAAAAACAGAATCTGAGGATCACCTATCACAACGACAGGGCGGAGAAACCTTTGGGAAACGACATTCGGGTTGTGCTATTCCAAACGATGCGAGAGCTCTTGCGTAATGTTGTGAAACATGCCCAAGCGAAAAACGTAAAGATCTCGTTGTGTCGGGAAGAAGGCATTCTACGTATTGATGTGGAAGATGATGGGATCGGCTTTGATACATCTCAAATCTTTTCCTACCGGTCGAAGAACCGTGGGTTTGGGTTGTTTGACATCCGTGAGCGTTTAAGGCACCTGGGAGGGCATGTTGAAGTGAAATCCCAAGCAGGGGTCGGCACGCACGTCACGCTCACTGCTCCCGTCAGAGTTGAATCGCATGTTAACTCGGCGGAGCTGAAATGGCCATAAACATACTCATGGTGGATGACCATAAGATTGTACGTGACGGATTGCGCTCCCTTCTGGAAAAGGAACCCGGAATCAAGGTTATCGGTGAAGCAAGCAGTGGTCGGGAGGCGGTTCGGTTCGTGAGTGAGCTGAAGCCCGATGTGGTAATCTTGGACATCGGAATGCCCGATCTGAATGGGATCGATGCGACGCGCCAAATGAAGGCCAGAATCCCTGCGATGAAGATTCTGGCGTTATCCATGCATTCGGACAAACGCTTCGTAGCGCGTATGTTTGCGGCGGGCGCCTCAGGATATCTTCTGAAGGATTGTGCGTTTGAAGAACTGGCCCGGGCTATTCGCACTGTTGCACAAGATCAAACATACCTCAGCCCCAGCATCACTAGTCAGGTGATTAAAGACTACGTTCGTCATTTGGCTGAAAGCGATTCAGCGGGGCTAGAGATCCTGACACCACGCGAGCGCGAGGTGATTCAACTGTTGGCCGAAGGAAAGTCCACAAAACATGTTGCCGCCGCGCTTAATATTAGTGTCAAGACGGTGGAAACGCACCGCAGCCAAATCATGGAAAAGCTAAATATTGACAGCATCGCAAATCTGACAAAGTTCGCCATCCGTGAAGGATTGACCTCCCTCGAAGCGTAATCCGTCCTCTCATCGATTTCGTTTCTTCTGCTCAATTTTTCATCACAGAGCTTCCCCTCTAGGGTATTTCGAACCTCGAAATCAGGGATTCCCTGATTGTGCAAGCCCAGCAGGTTGTCTAGATTGTGACCAACTGACAAGCTAGATACCACATGCCAATCGGCGGGCATACCCTTCGACACCGCATCGCCACGGATTTGATCACGCAATCCCGCTCAGCATTTTCTTCCGCACCTTCGAAACTGAATCTACCCGCAGGCCTAATGAGGTTTACTCATCAGAAAGAGTATTTCGAATTCCCTTAGGTTGACAGACTCAAGACGTGCACAGAATGTATCGTTTACTATTTTAACAAGGAGGTGGCATATGAAGTTGAAACTGCTTTCGCTTGTTGGGGTCATCTGCTTCATTCCTGTCCTGTTGCTTGCTCAAGATGGGAAGCTTCGCGGTCGTGTAACCGATCGGCAGACGGGGGAGCCGCTGGTCGGTG
>JBBTCR010000427.1:0-2126 GCA_038043105.1 Bacteroidota bacterium | reverse complement strand
TGGCACGACGCAGCGCGCGAGTGCTGTCATTCCAGTTCTCTTGGGGATCAAGTATTACATCCCCGAGCCATATCTAGATGAAACGATTCGACCTTATGTTTCGGTCGGAGTCGGACCGTTCTGGGGCTTCGAGGCAGAAAACACAACATTCTCTCAATCAGCTCATACTGAAACGGCGTTGGGTGGGCGGTTCGGAGGGGGGATTGATTTCTTGCTCGGGCGGTCGTTCAAGCTTGGAGCGAATCTCGGGTACAACGTGATGACAGATTTTCGGACTCCTGTCGCCGCGAGAGACAATTTCAACGGTCCCGATTTCTCATTTGGGATTGGATTTCTTTTTGGTGGGAGGGACTAGAAGCGGCCGAGGTGCAATTCGTGACGTGGTGCTAAACGTCCAGCAGATCACAAGAGGTTATGAGCACGCCGCGCGAAAGAGTCAAAGCTGCGATGGATCTGAGAACGCCGGATCGTGTGCCGCTGATGTGTCAGCTAAGCATCGGGCACATGCTTTTGCAGCTCGGTGTATCGCCGGTTGAGTTCTGGCACGATGTCGCGGCCTTTACCGACGGTCTCCTCAAGCTCCGTGAGATCTACGATTTCGATGGCATCCTTGTGAGCTTACACGGGCATGACCCGGAGTGGAGGACCGGGATCCGCGAACGGAAGAAGACAGTGGAGGGGGAGGAGGTGGTGTGGAAGGATGGGACGAGAATGCTCTGCCTCTTCGATGATCTGCCTCAACCAATGAGTGAAGAGCCGCCGAAACCGTTAATCGCAACGATGAATGACGCCGACCTGCCGGACAATCTGGACTATATCCCCGTTTCGCAGGGATTGCGCTTCTTCATTCATCCCGATCACAAATTTGACATTTTCTCTCTACTGAAAGAGAAGGTTGGGCTGGAGTACTCACTGCACGGTGAGATCACGTCGCCGTTTGACTACTTTCTCGACTTCTTCGGGCATCAGGCTGCTCTGCTGAATCTGATCAACGAGCCGGAGAAGTCGAAGAGGGTTCTGGCTCACTTCACACGGCTTATTAAGCAGCTTGCCGTCGAAATGTGCTCGGTGGGGATTGATGCGATTAAAGTCTCGTCGCCATTCGCGGGGGCAGGATTCATCTCCCCAAAATTCTACCGTGAATTTGTCTTTCCGTTCGAATCGGATATTGCCCGCGTGGTGCGGCAGAACAACGTGCACATTTACACGCATACGTGCGGCGCGGTGTCAGACCGGCTTGAGATGATGTTCGAAGCCGGCGTGAGCGGCATTGAATGTCTTGATCCTCCGCCGCTTGGGAATGTGGAGCTGGAGGATGCCAAGCGGAGGACAAAGGGAAGAGGTTTTATCAAGGGAAACGTTGATTCGGTGAATACCCTGCTTCTTGGGACCAAAGAAGATATCCTCACCGACGCACGAAAGAGAATCGAGATTGGCAAGGAGGGAGGGGGATATATCTTCAGCACTGCTTGCTCCGTCGCTCCCAGAGTGGAGCGCAACAAGCTTCTTTTGCTGAGAGAGGCAGTGGACAAATGGGGATAGCAGGAAAGAGATTTGTTGACCTCCGTACAATCGTCGGGCGGTCGATCTTAGTGCTTTTTCTTGATCAACCCTATGGCTCACCTCGCCGTTAGATCCGCCTATCAGAATCTCGTCGATCGCCTGAATCGCTTTCCGCAGGGCGCTCCTCCTTCAGGACTCCTCTATAGAATTCTGCAGATGCTCTTTTCTGAAAAGGAGGCGGGATATGTTTCGCTTCTTCCCATCAAACCTTTCGCAGTTGATGCGGCCGCCCGCGTCTGGAAGCTCCCTGGGCCAGAGGCACAGAAGATACTTGACGCTCTCGCGGATCGCGGTATCCTGATCGATATCGACAATGATGGTCACTCGATCTACAGCCTTCCTCCACCGATGGCTGGTTTCTTTGAGTTTTCCATGATGCGGCTTCGGGATGACATCGATCAAAAAGTCTTGGCCGAACTTTTCTATCAATACTTGAATGTGGAAGAGGATTTCATCAAGGCGCTTTTTGTCAATGGCGAGACACAACTGGGCAGGACATTCGTCCACGAGCCGGCGTTGGGCCCTGAGAATTCGCTTCACGTGCTGGACTATGAGCGAGCCAG
>JBBTCR010000426.1:0-3783 GCA_038043105.1 Bacteroidota bacterium | reverse complement strand
TCTGCGTGATCACAATTATAGCAGTCTACATCTCTGGTTCTTCGCCTGCGACGCTCCCGATCCGCGCATCTATCCTGCCGCCGGAAAAGGCTAACTTTCATTTCTATGGGAATGACGCGGGACCTGTTGCCATCTCTCCCGATGGTCAGCGTCTCGCATTTGTTGCTCAAGACTCCAGCGGCAAACGACTTCTCTTCATTCGACCGTTTGATGCACTTACTGACCAACCGCTGACCGGAACGGAAGGTGCAGTGTTCCCCTTCTGGTCACCGGATAATCAATTCATCGGGTTTTTTGCACAAGGTAAGCTTAAGAAAATCGATGGCTCAGGTGGACCTCCTATCACCATTTGCAGTTCACCCAGCCCGCGTGGCGGTTCATGGAGTAGTGCAGGCACGATAGTGTTTGCTCCGTCGGTCATTGGCCCTCTGTTCATCGTTCCGGCAGCGGGTGGAACGCCAACCCCAATTACGAAACTCGACTCGCTGCGCAGGGAGTCAACGCATCGGTGGCCTCATTTTCTTCCTGACGGCAAACACTTTGTCTATTTTGCCCGTACGACTGTGACGGGATCACAAACCGAGGGAGATGCAATCTATGTTGCATCCGTCGACGGAAAGGTCAACAAGATCATTGTCAATGCCTCTTCGAACGCTGTGTTTGCATCTGGCCACTTGCTCTTCGCGCGCGGGACAACCCTTGTCGCGCAACGGTTTGATGAAGGCTCGCTTGAGCTGAAAGTAGAACCTGAGGCGATTGCAGAGGGAGTTGCTTATGATCCCTCCACTCATCGGGCGATGTTCTCCGCATCGCTTAATGGCATCTTGGTCTATCAGACGGGCAAGGTGCAAGTAGGAAGCAAACTTCTCTTTTCTGATCGGGCGGGCAAACCGATTGGCCAGGTCGGCGATTTGGCAGAATACTTCCCCCCTCGACTATCTCCCGATGGAAGCCGATTAGCTGTGCGCATTTTCGATCAAAAAATGCGAAGCCTTGATATTTGGATCTATGAACTTGCTCGCGGCGTCAGAACACGGTTCACATTTGGTGTTGAATTTGAAGACAATCCAGTTTGGTCGCCTGACGGAGACCGCATCGTATACAATGCTGATCCTAAAAGGCGGAACGATCTTTTCGTAAAACCATCAAGCGGCGCGGGCAGTGAGGAAGTGCTCTTAGAATCCGACGAGGACAAAATACCAACGGACTGGTCTCAGGATGGCAAATTTATCGCTTACCAGTTCGATGGCGGGCCCAAAACGCAATCCGACATTGGGATTTTGCCGCTTAACCCTGAAGGGGCAAGCGGAGATCGCAAAGCAATCGTTTTTCTGCAGACACCTTTCAACGAGGAAGGCGCTCGTTTTTCTCCGGACGGACGATGGATTGTGTACGCCTCTGATGAATCCGGTCAAAACGAAATATACATACGACCATTTCCTGGTCTTGGCCGCTCGCCTGAACAACGTGGTCGAGCGGGTCTGGCGGGTAAGTGGCAAGTTTCAACCGCCGGTGGTGATTTTCCTTCATGGCGTCGGGACGGAAGAGAAATCTATTATGTGAACACTGATCGAAAGTTGATGGCAGCAGAGATTGCGGTGAAAGGTTCGACAATTGAAGTAATCAATGTCCGAGCGCTGTTTGAATTAACAGGCCAAGGCTATGATGTTACCGCTGACGGGAAACGGTTTCTCGTCAACTTACCCGTCGAAACGCAGATCACTTCTCCCATCACGCTTGTAGTCAATTGGAATGCGGAGCTGAAAAAGAAATGAGGGCTTAACCACTACATCTTGAGGAAACAAGAGAATGATTCCTTACGGCTACAACCTCTCAACCCTTGTTGAGCATTCAGATCGTTTGAAACAAGTGCGTAAATCGGAACTCCAGTCAGGAGATTGTGTCCTTGTGAAAACGCACAACTCGGTCTATCAAATCCTTGTGAACAAGGACGGAACCTACGTTGTTTCCGGAGGATGGTTTGACCGCAAGGGTTTGTCACCAACAACGATCACCATTGCCGGTTGTAGCTGGGGCGGCAGCGCCATTAAGGTCGATATCGTTGCAGCCTGCGGTCTCCGATTGGAGTTCGGCAACCGATTGATAACAAGTCCGATTCAGAAAATTTTTGTTCTGCCTCGCGGAAGCGACAACTGAAGATGAGAGAATGATTGACGCTGAAACGCTCAGAAATGATCGAACGGACGACTTCGCACAACCTCCACCCTATAATCCCTCCCCCACCGTGGGAGAGCGCAAAAAACCGTAGACAAATGATCGGCCAGTCGGTTTCCCACTACAGAATCCTTGAGAAGCTCGGTGAGGGAGGGATGGGCGTGGTCTATAAGGCCCAGGACTTGAAGCTCGACCGAACTGTCTCGCTAAAGTTACTGCTTTTTTTTACCTGACCACAAACGAGGCCAAGCATTCGCCTTTCGTTGAGGAGACAATAGAGCGCGGCGATACGATCGTCATGTGTTCCGTCGGCATCCCGGAAGCGATGAACGAGAAGGAAGATTTCTTTGGATATGAGCAACTCACCGTGCTGTTGGCCCAGAATCATCACGTCGCTTCAGACGAGCTTATGGAGAAAACCATTGAAGCCGTCGAGCACTCTGCGGGCAGTACGCCGCAGCCGGACGATATGGCGCTTGTTCTTGTCCGCAGAGTGAGTTAGATTAAGAAAGAACAAAAATCCTGAGCTGGGGATGACACGATAATTCGTCAAGCAATGCAGAGCCACAACAGGAGCCGGAAACCTCAGCGTGCGACAACATCTTAGCATCTGAACACGGATACAGGTCCTGCGGGTGCCAAGAATTTGATCTTATTAGCTAACCAACGATTTACCATCCACCTATCATTCACGGGAGGAGAGACTATGCGTATCCTAGGAAAGTTTACCGCGTTCGTCGCTACTGTGAGCTTGGTTTTCAGCATTGCCCTCGCGCAGCAGCGTACACTTCGCGGAACGGTGACCAATCAAGCGGGCGAACCATTAATAGGAGTAAACGTCTTTGAAAAAGGGACGCCACGCGGAACAACGACGGACAAGGATGGAAAGTATTCTCTTACGTACGGCTCCGCCGATGCGGTGATTGTCTTCAGCTTCGTCGGCCACAAGAGGCAGGAAATCAAGCCTGCTGGAAAAAGGGAGATCAATGTGGTGCTGGAAGAAAGTCTGGAGCTTTCTGAAGTCCTCGTTGTTGGCACGCGCAGCCAGACCAGAACCGTGACCGAAACTCCTGTAGCCATCGATGTAATTAACTTCAAGGAGCTTACCACACGCATTGGACTGCCAGACGTGCATCAGATCCTCCAGTATTCAGCCCCCTCGTTTAACGCCAACCGTCAATCCGGCGCCGACGGAGCCGACCACGTCGATCCGGCATCGTTGCGTGGCCTGGGCCCCGACCAAACGCTCGTCCTGATTAATGGAAAGAGAAGGCATCAGTCCTCGTTGATCAACATTTTTGGCTCAAGAGGCCGAGGTAACACCGGAACTGACCTCAACGCGATACCGGCAAGCGCCATTGAACGGATTGAGATTCTCAGAGACGGAGCCAGCGCACAGTATGGCTCAGATGCGATCGCGGGGGTCATCAACGTCGTGCTCAAATCAAGTGTGAATGAATTTTCCGGTAGCATGAGCACGGGGGCTCATGAGAGCCGATACAGGACGGACCGATCATACGACGGAGAGGAGTTACAGGTGAACGGAAACTATGTTGCATCGCTGGGAGAAAACGGTTTTGCCAATATCACCCTCGATTACTTGAGGAA
>JBBTCR010000425.1:0-6966 GCA_038043105.1 Bacteroidota bacterium | reverse complement strand
GTTTTTCGCGACAGTCAATGAGGCAGGTAAATATTACTTTTTACACAGGCTCCATTCCTTCGGAACGGGGAGGCGCACCAGTCCCGCTTTACGGGATCCCGAACAGCGGGACCCGCTGCGCGTTTGCCGCTTTTCGGCATCCCGCCCGTGTGATATCCTCAGAGCGGGACTGGCGGGTCCGCCTACGGCGGAGAATCCCACCCACGAGGTTGAACAATGTTTTACGTCTATGTACTTTGGAGTGTGAAGCTACAGAAGCGTTATGTAAGCAGTGCATCAAACCCAGACAATCGCCTAGTTGAGCACAAGGAAGGAAAAAACCGCTTCAGTAAGGGAGGTATCCCTTGGATTCTGATACATACTGAGGAATATCCCGACTTGTCCTCTGCGCGAAAACGAGAAGCATTTCTCAAGAGCGGAGTGGGCAGGGCGTGGTTAGATAAGGAGTTTCCACAATATAGACGGACAAATAAAGAAGTAGCAAATCGTCGGAGAGGTGCAGGAGTGGTTGAACTGGCACGCCTGGAGAGCGTGTGTGCCCCTAAAGGGTACCGTGGGTTCGAATCCCACCCTCTCCGCAACTAACACACATTACTCGTCGGTCCAAAATCGCCAAGCTCACGGGCCGACAAACTTATACGATCCCGTCATCCGCTATGAATCGTATTCTCTCTCCCCTGCTTGTCCTTTTCATCTTGGTCGCCTTCGACCGAGTCGCTGCGCAGACAGTCGTCACCGTCAAAATTGACGGCACGATCAACCCTGCTGCGGCAGCGTTCATTCAAAACAGCCTGGAAAAGGCAGTGGAACGGAATGCCCAGTGTCTGGTCATCCAGCTGAACACCCCCGGCGGTCTTCTGAAGTCTACGCGCGTCATCGTGAGCGAAATTCTTGAATCGAAGATCCCTGTCGTGGTCTATGTGTCACCTGCAGGCGCCCAGTCCGCTTCTGCAGGCGTCTTCATTACGCTGGCAGCACACATCGCAGCGATGGCGCCCGGGACAAACATCGGCGCAGCCCACCCTGTTTCGTTGCAGGGGGAACAGGATTCCGTTATGATGGAAAAAGCCACTAACGACGCTGCCGCCTTCATACGAACCATTGCCGAGAAGCGGAATAGAAACGTTGCCTGGGCCGAAGAGGCCGTCCGCAAGAGCCTTTCGATCACCGAAACCGAAGCATTGAAAAAACACGTTGTTGATTTAGTCGCACGAAACGTTGACAGCCTTCTCATACAACTCGACGGCAAGAAGATTGACATGCCCGGCGGGCCTGTCACGCTACGCACGAAAGGAGCCACCATCCAACAACTGGATATGGGATTCACGGAGAAGATCCTCGATATCCTCAGTGACCCCAATATCGCCTACATTATGTTGATGCTCGGTGTCTATGGCCTTTTGTTTGAGCTGTACAATCCCGGCTCCATCCTCCCAGGTGTAGTCGGCGTCATCAGCTTGATCCTGGCATTCTACTCGCTTCACACTCTACCTGTGAACTACGCCGGGCTCGCTCTCATTCTTTTTGCCATCGTTCTCTTTATCGCCGAGATCAAAGTCACAAGCCACGGCCTTCTGGCCGTTGCGGGAGTCATTTCGCTCCTCCTTGGCTCCATGATGCTTATCCGTTCAGAGTCTGCCCTCGAATTTGTTGAGATCTCTTGGACTGTCATCCTCACGAGCGTTGCTGTCACGCTGGTCTTCTTCATGTTCATTATCGGATTTAGCCTGCAAGCGCTGCGATCGAAACCGACGACAGGCAGAGAGGGACTGATCGGGGAAATCGGCGAGTCGCTTACGCGATTAGATCCAGAAGGACGGGTGAGAGTCCACGGAGAAATCTGGAATGCAGTCTCACTCTCAGGGACAATCTCAAAGGGTGCGAAGGTTCGAGTAGTTTCTCTCCATAACCTCACATTACATGTTGAACAGGCGAAGTAGTAGGATCTCACTCAAGAAAGGAGTTTGCTATGCAACCCATTGCTGTCGTCATTATCGTTGCGGCCTTTTTCTTCCTCATTGTGATCGCGAATTCTGTCAGAATCTTGCGCGACTATGAGCGAGCCGTCATTTTCCGCCTCGGCCGAAGAGCAAATGCCATTTTCAATCCCGGCGGATCAGGAAACGGGCCGGGACTCATCATCCTCATACCGCTCATTGATAGGATGATCAAAGTGAGCTTGCGGACAGTGGTGATGGATGTCCCGACGCAAGACGTCATCACGAAAGATAACGTCTCTCTGAAGGTCAACGCCGTGATTTATTTCCGCGTCATGGACCAGGACAAGGCAATCTTGGAAGTCGAGAATTATCTGTTTGCCACCTCGCAAATGTCCCAGACAACTCTGCGCAGCGTTCTGGGTCAATCGGAGCTGGATGATTTGTTGGCCGAGCGAGAAAAGATCAATATGCAGCTGCAGAAGATTATCGATCACCAGACCGAGCCGTGGGGGATCAAAGTCTCGACGGTGGAAGTAAAGCATATCGACCTACCTGAAGAAATGCGGCGTGCGATGGCCAAGCAGGCGGAGGCGGAACGTGAGCGACGTTCGAAGATCATCGCAGCCGAAGGCGAGTTCCAGGCCGCGCAGAGGCTTTCCGAAGCTGCAAAGATTCTCGCCGAGGAGCCAAGCGCATTGACGCTTCGTTATCTGCAAACGTTGGCCGAGATCGCTACGGAGAACAACTCCACGACCATCTTCCCCGTCCCGATCGATTTACTGAAACCCTTCATGAATCTCGACGCCAAGAAGAAGTGACAGCGTGTGCAAGCAAAATCGTCTCTGGATATGGACGTTGTCCTCTACGGACAGAATGATACTCCCAACGTCGTGGCCGTTCACTATGTGAACGATTCCACTGTTCGAATCTATAAACGTGAGAACGGGAAGGCCCGCCCGACCGAGTCGTTCGGGCGGGTAACGCATGCCGATGCGGAATTCTTCCCGTTCTTTTTTTTGACGAACAATCAACTGATCAACGACTTCCCACGACGCTTTTGGATTAAAGAGCTTGCAGGAAAAAACTCGTATCGCTTTCTCACGGCCTTTTCCCGGTGGAATGACATGTGGGAGGCGGTGCGATTCGTTCTCACCGCGTACAATAAGTCCGCTCTGAAGCGCGTCGGCCATTACACCGAGCTCGACGCAATCCTCCTCAAACCCGACCCCATCACGCAGTATCTGCTGCAATCTGGAATGACACTGTTCAAAGGCATGTCGTTCCAGGATTTGCACCGGATTCAGCTCAGCATCCAGACTCACGCAAAACCAAACCGGCCTAGCGATCCTCGAAAGACCGAAGACTGCATCCTCGTCATTGCACTCGCCGACAACAGAGGATGGGAAGAAGTCATCGACTGCCGGAAACTGAGCGAGCCAGAGATGTTAGGCAAGCTCGTCTCGCTCATTTCTGAAAAGAATCCTGACGTCATCGAGGGGCACAATCTCTTTGAATACGAGTTGCCATATTTGGCAAAACGTGCTGAGCTGCACGCAGTAGACCTTGCTCTAGGAAGAGACGGATCGAGTCTAAGGTCCTTCTCACCACGCGGAGGAACGGCAGAAAGAGACCTTGAACGCGCGTTCTTTGAGGTCGGAGGGCGACACCTGATTGATACAAGAACTCTGGCCCACGCGTACGATGTGTCAAAGAGAAGCCTTGAGAGCTACAGCCTGCGCCATCTTGCGCACCATTTCGGCTTTGGCGCAAGAGATCGAGTCGCTTTCCCACAGGATAGGATCGCTTCCGTTTGGGCGGACGAGCCGGAATTGATTGTGCAGCAGTCCCGGCAAGAGGCAGAAGAGGTTCGGCTCCTGAGCGACCATCTTTCGCCTAGCTCATTTTACCTGACGCAGATGTGTCCGCTCTCATTTGGGACCTTAACGAGGACAGGAAGTGCAACGAAAATCGAACTCCTTCTCCTTCGCGAGTACATTCGGCAAAAACACTCCGTTCCCAAATCTCAAATCGGCTCCCAGACGACGGGAGGCTATACTGACATCTTTCTCACCGGCCTCGTTTCGAATGTCATCCACGCGGACATCGAGTCCCTGTATCCATCCATCATGCTCAATAACCGGATCAAGCCAGCAACCGATGAGCTCAACATATTCCAAACGCTTCTTCGCGACTTGACCACGAAACGCCTCGACGCGAAGCACAAGATGCCGGCAAGCAAGGATTCCGGCGAACGAACGCAGCACGATGCGCTGCAATCCTCGTTGAAGGTCCTCATCAATTCATTCTATGGATATCTTGGCTACGCGAGGGGCTTGTTCAACGACTACGAGCAGGCGGATCGTGTGACGACGGCGGGCCAGGAGTTCTTACGCGCGATCATCAAACAGGTTGAACTGCACAATGGGCAGGTCATCGAAGTTGATACTGATGGGTTATTCTGCGTTCCGCCTGACAATGTCAAGGGCGAGGAGCAGGAGTTGACCTTCGTTGAGAAGATCTCTTCCTCGCTGCCTGAGGGGATTCACCTCGTCCTCGCCGGGCGCTATAAGAAAATGTTGAGTTACAAGAAGAAGAACTACGCGCTGCTTGACTACAACGACAGATTGACAATCAAGGGCAGCTCTTTGATTTCTCGCAGCCTGGAACGCTTCGCGAAGAACTTCATTCAACTCTCCATCAATTTTCTCGTGCAAGGGGATATCGCAGGACTTCACAATCTCTATGTATCCTTTGAGAAGGACATTATGAACCACCGATCGGAGGCGCCAGACTTTAGTCGGACTGAATCCATCCGGGATTCCTTTGACACGTACGAGCTCGAGCTCAGAGATAACAGGCGAAAGCCGTCGGCTGCATACGAGGTTGCCAAGCGATCAGGGCTCACCTTGAAGCCTGGCGATCGCATTTCGTATTATGTCACCGGAACCCACGTGGGCGTGAAGATCGCCGACAATTCTAAACTCGCTGTCGAATGGGATCCGAACTTTCCCGACGAGAATACGGCCTACTATCTCGATCGGCTCAACGAATGCTCGAAGAAATTCGAAATATTCTTCGAGCCCCAAGATTTCAAGAAGGTCTTCTCCTCCGACGACCTTTTTGGTTTCAAACCCGAAGGGATTCGGCTCATCAAGCAAAAGGCGGCTCCCCCCGAAGAAGCCCCCACAGTCGAAGAGGAAGGCCCCGAGTTCGGCATTTGGATCGATGAATCAATACCGTAGAAAGACGATTATCTCACACCGAGACGGTAAAGGCCTCAGCCGCTGTAATCGCTCTCAAAGCTCGCATTTGCTCCACCCTGGCCGGTCGCTGGAGAAGTCAGGATCGAATCACAACGGTGATCCCCCGGAAGGGGTCTTGCTTTTTTGTTGAACAAGTGCTATACTCGCATTTGCAATCCACCAACACCGTTTTTGTTTCAACAGAAGTGGTTTTGGCTGTCTCTCCGGTCAGAGTCTTTTGCTCAGCTCGTGAACGGCTTTTGACGGAGGTTTGTCAACCTAATGAAGGGTGTCGAGCACAGCTAGACATCTTTTGTTTTTGAGAGACAAAAATTAGGTGTGCATGTTCAACCCTATAAGGAAGAAGTAGCCTTATGGAACAAGGTACAGTCAAATGGTTCAATAATGCCAAAGGGTATGGCTTCATCAAGCGGAGTACCGGTGAAGACGTATTCGTGCATTATAAGTCTATCAATGGCGAAGGCTACAAGACGCTCAAAGAGGGCGACGTTGTAGAATTCGAAGTTGAACAAGGCGCCAAAGGTTTACAGGCTGTCAACGTCAAGAAGACCACCTAGTTTCAGCCTCTCAAAAACCAAAAACCCGCTCGAGCGCAACTCGCAGCGGGTTTTTTGTTCTACGGTCGACAATGCTCACGTTTCCAATCAACCTACCGGTCGATGCACTGGTACCCAGGAATTGAGGTACGCGATGATGTCTGTCGTCGATGCGCCCGGCGTAAAAAGTTCCCCCACTCCCAAAGTTTTCAGTTCGCGGACGTCTTTCTCAGGAATGATACCACCGCCGAAGAGCAAGACATCTGCCAATCCTTTTTCCTTCATAAGCTGTAGCACTTTTGGGAATATCGTCATGTGTGCACCGCTGAGGAGACTGATCCCAATGGCATCGACGTCTTCCTGCAGCGCGGCTTCTACAATCATCTCGGGAGTTTTTCGTAAACCCGTGTATATCACTTCCATCCCAGCGTCGCGCAGCGCGGCAGCGACGACTTTCGCCCCGCGGTCGTGACCATCCAAGCCAGCCTTCGCAATGAGCACCCGAATTTTTCGTTCCATAGCTATTTGTGATTTGTCCTTGATGATTCGTTGAGGTCGCGTAAAAACTTCTGTAGTGTCATGTAGAACTGAGCAAGGGGAAATCCAACGACGTTGTGAAAGCACCCTGTGACTCGCTCGACGAACACCGCACCGTAATCGTCCTGAATGCCGTACGCACCAGCCTTGTCCATCGGTGAGCCCGAACGCACGTAGGTCTCAATTTCTTGCGCCCCGAGGGTTCGGAATCGGACTCTGGTTTTCTCAACGCGAACGACATGCCGTCGTGATGTTGCGTCGACCAATGCGAATGCCGTGTACACGATGTGCTCTCGCCCGCTGAGCAGTCTCAACATCCGCCTGGCTTCTTCCCTGCTCCGCGGCTTGCCGAGGATCCGGCGACCCACGACAACGATGGTATCGGCGCCAACGACGATCCCCCTTCGGACATTTCTCGCAACATCCTCGGCTTTTTCCAAAGCGATTCTCTTCGCGTTCTGCGCGGGTGAGAGAAACCTCGAGAATCGTTCAGGAACTGCACTGGGCCTGACGATGAATCGTACTCCAATCTGTTTCAGGAGCAATCGGCGACGAGGTGACTGAGATGCCAGAATCAATGGAGGAAAAGGCATGCTGGAAGCTCGGACGAAAAGCCTTTATCTGTTCCGCTGCTCAGTTCCGCTCCTGCCGCTTTGCGGCATGCCGTACAACGGCATCAGAATCCCGCCT
>JBBTCR010000424.1:0-2072 GCA_038043105.1 Bacteroidota bacterium | reverse complement strand
CCCAGGTTTTTCTGGGCTCCGGCATAAATCAATCCGAAGCGCTTCACATCGAAGGGGCGGGACAGTATGTCGGACGACATGTCCGCGACCAGCGGCGCCTGGGTCGTCGGAAACTGTTTCCACTGGGACCCCTCGATGGTTTCGTTGGAGGTGATATGGACGTAGGCCGCGCCCGGGGTGAGTTTGCAGTCCTCGATGCGCGGGACGCGGGTGGGGATGTCTTTGGCGGTATTGGCGGCGACGTTGACATGGCCGACGAGTTTGGCTTCCAGGTCGACTTCGAATCAGAATTCACGGCGGACATTCTCTTCGACGTCGAGGATGATCCTTCAACACTGAAGCATAGGCCCCCGGTCGTCACGATTATGGGTCATGTCGACCACGGAAAGACGTCGCTGCTCGACTATGTTCGAAACGCCAATGTGGTAGCAGGTGAAGCCGGCGGCATCACGCAGCACATCGGTGCCTACGAAGTCACATTGGAGGATGAGAAGCAAATTACTTTCCTCGATACGCCGGGCCACGAGGCTTTTACCGCGATGCGCGCGCGAGGTGCGCAGGTAACAGACATCGTGGTTCTTGTTGTTGCTGCCGACGATAACGTGATGCCCCAGACGGTCGAAGCGATAAGCCACGCGCAGGCCGCTGCTGTCCCGATCGTCATCGCTATCAACAAGATCGACAAAGCGGAGGCAAATCCGGAGCGGATTCGCCAGCAGCTCTCCGAAAAGGCCATTCTCGTCGAAGCGTGGGGTGGGAAATACCAATCGGTCGAGCTATCCGCTAAGACAGGTAAGAACGTCAATCAACTGCTGGAGAGGATTTTGCTCGAAGCGGAGGTCCTCGAATTGAAGGCAAACCCCGATCGCCTTGCGCGTGGTGTTGTCATTGAAGCTGAGCTCGATCGGGGGAAGGGAATCGTTGCCACGGTGCTCGTCAAGAAAGGCTCACTCAGAATTGGCGACTCCTTCATCTGCGGCATTTGGAGCGGCCGGGTGCGTGCGATGTTCGACGAGCGCGGTCGGCGCGTCGAGGTCGCACGGCCATCTCAGCCAGTTCAGCTTATTGGCTTCGATGGCATCCCCCAAGCGGGAGACGAGCTCGTCGCGCTGCCGAGCGAACGAGAAACGAGAGATATCAGTCTGAAGCGGCAGCAGCTCAAGCGCGAACAAGATTTTCGCCAGCGACGCATGATCACGTTAGACGATATCTCAAAGCAAATCAAGGAAGGCCAGGTCAAGGACTTGCCGATCATCGTGAAGGGGGATGTGGATGGTTCAGTCGAGGCTCTATCAGACTCTCTCATGAAGCTGTCGACCGGAGAGGTGAAGGTTGTCGTGATCCACAAAGGCGTTGGAGCGATTTCCGAGACGGATGTCCTCCTCGCTGCTGCATCGCGGGCTGTTATTATCGGGTTCCATGTCCGGCCCAATTTGAATGCGCGCCGCCTCGCTGAGGTTGAAGAAGTCGACATTCGGCTCTACAACATCATTTATAATGCGATCAATGAGGTGAAGAGTGCTCTCGAGGGGATGCTCGCTCCGTCAATCTCGGAGCAAATCCTGGCGACCGTGGAGGTGCGGGATGTCTTCAAGATCTCAAAAGTCGGCACGATTGCTGGCTGCTACGTTCAGGACGGCAAAATCGTGCGAAATAACAAAGTTCGCGTCGTGCGGGATGCGCTGGTAGTGTTCGCCGGCGGGATCGCGTCGCTCAAGCGATTCAAAGAAGATGTCCGTGAGGTCGAACAGGGATTCGAATGCGGCGTCGGCCTCGAGGGTTTCAACGACATCAAGGTAGGAGATGTCATTGAAGCCTACACGATCGTTGAAACGAAACGGAAACTTTCGTAGCGGGAGAACCTCATGTCAGTCAGAACAGAGAAAGTTTCTTCATTGATCAAAGAGCTGATCAGTGAGATCTTCCAGCACAACTTCAGCATGGAAAAATTTGGCCTGATGACGGTAACAGAGGTTCGCATGAGCCCGGACTTGAAGATCGCGAAGGTCTACGTCAGTATCCTTGGCGATGCCGAGCGAAAGAAGAGGACACTCGCTCTCCTGGAGGTGGAA
>JBBTCR010000423.1:0-3245 GCA_038043105.1 Bacteroidota bacterium | reverse complement strand
TCATACCTGATCGTTTCCGTTGAGGGCGGTGCGCCTGCATCTGTGGCTTCGTGGGTGCTTAAGGAGGATCGTTCACAATTCGACCAAGAGAGAACTGAGGTCTTTGAAGGAGAACTTGTACATCGCTGCACGGGACTGAAAGATCATAAAGAGGGGAGGGTCAAGATATGAGCGTGAGAGTGTTGATTCCGACGCCATTAAGGGGATATACGGACAAGAGGGATACTCTGGTTCTCGAAGGAAGAACCGTCCATGAAGTCCTTGAGAAGCTCTTCTCTCATTATTCGGGTTTGAAAAGGCACCTCTTAACAGATGATGGCAAGTTGAGGAGCTTTGTCAACATCTATCTGAATGATGAGGACATCCGTTTTCTGCAGAAGGAGCGGACACCCGTCAAGGAGAACGATGTACTAAGCATAATTCCCTCAATTGCGGGAGGGAGAACTTGAAATGACTGCAGAGCCTTCACGTACTCACACTGTAGGGGATATCCGACTCAGTCGAGAGGAAATCAGACGATATGGCAGGCACCTCATCATGCCGGAGGTGGGGCTTGAGGGTCAGCAGAAACTGAGAGCCTCAAGTATGTTGCTGATCGGAGCCGGTGGCCTCGGATCACCGGCAGCGCTCTATCTTGCGGCTGCCGGTGTCGGCAGAATAGGAATCGTCGATTTTGATCTGGTAGAGCTATCGAACCTCCAGCGGCAAATCATCCACTTCACGCAAGACGTCGGCCGATCTAAGCTTGAGTCGGCCGTCGAGCGTATTCGCGCAGTGAATCCTCACGTGGATGTAGCGCCATTCGAAACTCAGCTTTCTTCTGAAAACGCACTCGACATCATCAGAGACTTCGATGTCATTATCGACGGGACGGACAACTTCCCGACTCGTTACCTCGTGAACGACGCCTGTGTGCTGCTCGGCAAGCCGAACGTCTACGGAAGCATCTTCCGATTCGAAGGACAGGCGTCAGTATTTTACGCGAAGAAAGGTCCTTGCTATCGGTGCTTGTATCCTGAGCCGCCTCCCCCCGGACTTGTGCCGAGTTGTGCTGAGGGGGGAGTTTTGGGAGTCTTGCCAGGGATCGTCGGCACGATTCAGGCGACTGAGGCGGTGAAGATCGTCCTCGGCATCGGGGAAACTTTGATTGGCCGGTTGCTGTTGTTCGACGCGCTCACGATGCAGTTCAGGGAATTGAAGCTGCGAAAGAATCCCGAGTGCCCCATCTGTGGTGAGCATCCGACAATTCATCAGCTTATCGATTATGAGGCATTCTGCGGCGTGGGCGTGCGTCAGGCAGAGATGGGCGATAGCACCGTCCCCCAGATTTCGGCGGGTGAATTGAAGGCTCGTATGGACCGCGGCGAGGATGTATTTATTCTTGATGTCCGAGAACCGCACGAATACGGACTTGTCAACATGCATGGGTATCTGATTCCGCTCGGAGACTTGCCCAGGCGCGTGAACGAGCTTGACTCTTCAAGGGACATTGTCGTCCATTGTCACATCGGCAGTCGAAGCGCGTCTGCCGTGAAGTTTCTTAGGGAAATGGGATTCACGAAGGCCGTGAACCTTGCCGGAGGAATCGACCGGTGGGCAGCTGAGATCGATCCGGCGTTGGTGCGCTACTAAATATGAATTCCAAACTGCAAAACGCCGCGATTTCAAGATCAGAAACGATGGCCTATGCCGTCCACTCATCGTGCAGACTCTTTGGTTGTCGTCTGGCGAGCTTCTCCGGCTCCCTTTGAGGGAAGTGTCAAAAGATCTTCGCGAATAAACGTCGGCTGTCTGCAGTCAAGGATAGGATTTTTATTCTGGGGGATCGAGACTTGAAAGGATCATCTTATGGCGCTGTTCGTTGTTCAGCACCAACATAGTCCGGAGTCGTGCCCGGCTGGGGACACCATGATGGCTCCGATGCTCCTGTCCCAATTGTCAGAGCAGAACGCTCAACGATTTGGGGTCATTATCCAAAGCGAGGCGGTTATCGATGGCGGGCATACGCTCTACCTGACCGTCGAAGCGCCTGATCGGAAGAGCGTTGAGCAGTTTATGCAGCCCTTTGCTCAGATCGGAAGCGTGGAGGTCTGGCCAGCTTCACACTGCGAAGTCGTTGTGGAGCGCGGTGCGTGCTGATCAGAATGGTTGGGGACATCGACCGGTGGGGCGTGCACAAGCTCGTCCCACCACAAAAGGGGCGATACAAAGCTTCAACAAGATTCAAGCCAGCTTCTCGAACCTCGCCTGAAAAAATCTCAAGTACTTCGGCTCATACACCATCCGCAAGCCCTTGATGTTGTTCCTGTTCTCGAACACAGCCTCGACAGCCTCCGCAGTGACATCGCAGTGCGCTTGTGTGTAGACTCGCCGAGGGAACGTGAGGCGCATGAGCTCAAGCTTCGGATAGTAGTGATCGCCCGTTTCCTTACTTCTTCCGGCAGAGACGATTCCGCGTTCCATCGATCGGATTCCTGACTCCAAGTACAGTTCCGCCGCGAGCGTTTGGGCGGGGAACTCGATCTGCTTGAAATGCGGCAAGAACCGTTTGGCGTCCAAGAAGATCGCATGTCCGCCGATAGGAACGACAATCGGTATGTCGATGCTCAGGAGCTTCTCACCGACGTATTCCACCTGTCCAATCCGCGCTCTCATGTGATCTTCGTTGACGGCTTCTTCAATGCCGCGCGCCATCCCTTCCATATCGCGTCCTGCCAAGCCGCCGTAGGTATGGAGTCCCTCGTAGACCACAACGAGGTTGCGCGCCTCCTCGAAGATCTCGTACTCGTGTTCCTGGATGGCGAGAAATCCGCCAATGTTGACGAGGAGATCTTTCTTGCCGCTCATTGTGCAAGCGTCGGAGTGGGAGCACATTTCCTTCAGGATCTCACCAATTGACTTATTCTGAAAGCCTTTTTCCCGGACCTTGATAAAATAGGCATTCTCTATGGCTCGCGTCGCGTCAAGGATGATCCGGATACCGTGCTTCTGGCAGAACTGCCGGACTTGTCGCAGGTTTTCCAAAGAGATCGGCTGGCCACCAGCCATGTTGACCGTGCCGGCGATCGAGACGTACGGAATTTTTTTCTCGCCAACACGTTTCACGAGGTCTTCGAGTTTCTGCAAGTCAACATTCCCCTTGAAGGGGTACGTATTCGTCGGATCGTGGGCCTCATCAACAATTACGTCAACAAAGGTGCCTCCTGCCAACTCCTGATGCAGGCGCGTCGTGGTGAAATACATAT
>JBBTCR010000422.1:0-2089 GCA_038043105.1 Bacteroidota bacterium | reverse complement strand
TGGACCAGTTGAACGAACTGATGAAATCGATGGAGCTCGAACTGGATCCTTCCGCCATCGAACTGCTGAACCGGGCGAGTGCATAACGTCCGGTCCTCACTCCAACCAATGCGAAATCGGAAATGAGCGGAGGTTGTCACAAACTGTTATAACCTGCCAGGCTTGGCGGGTTTGAGGTCGCAATTTGCGACCTCAAAAAAAGGGCACGGCGGCAGGACCCGGTTCGATCTCCGGTTTAGACAGCGATATCCAGGTTGATCAAGTCGTACGGAACCGTCGGTTTAACCTTTTTCCGTAATGTTTTCGTTTTCTTCAACTCGACCAGCCCAATCTCCTCCAGAATCGCCAGGTCGGACGACACGTTCTTCACATCCCGTTTCACAATTTTGGCCAGTTCATAGACCGACGCCGGATGGCTCGCCCGGATCGCTCGAAGAATCGCCAACCGCTGATCGGACAATGCCCTACGGAACGCTTTCATGTTTGTAAAGTAAAGTCCTTTCCTCTCCTTGACCATTTCTCCTCGCTCCAATGCCTCGGCCGCCTGGGCAAAATCCGTCATGACCTCGTCCACGCTTTTAATCCCGATGACCAGCTTCTTGACCTTCATTTCTTTTTCCTCCATTTCGTCACGTCTTCCAGAAAATCACGAATCAGCATGTCAATGGACTCGAATTTGTACGGTTCTTCCCGGCCTCCATAGTGCCGATGGTCACCACGGCGCTCGCCATTGTCATAGCCGACGACCCGTCTTCGGTCTACGATGTAGGCCAGCGAATACTTGAAACCATGCGGTTTGTCGAGAGTCGCCGACACGCTCCACAACTTCACCTCAATCAGCCCGCCCTCGGAATCCCGAAGCCGGGAATGACGAATAAGAAGACCCCTCATATGGGTGATGGTATCACCCATATGGTCTCATTGCCATGGATATTCTTTGACAGCGATCGGGATGGGGTGCGGAACTGGTCGCAAATTGCGACCGGTTCGCCCGGCTGAAACATTCGACCGCTTTCCCTCTCGTCTTCACGGAACACGGTGTCATCATGGCTGCGTCTGAACGAGCTTGAAAGAAAGTATGACTCCCAATTCCGCGTGGTCTTCGACGCGATCCGCGCTTTGATGGAACCTCCGAAGACCCCACGGCAGTGGATCGGATTCTGATGTGTTCCCGGATTGACCTGGTTCGAAATCCGGTCGGGATGGGACCGGGAGGACTCCATCAATTATTGAAAATCCCCCCCTCTTTTCCCTTTGCAGAGGTTGTCACAAAATGTGATCACCTGTAGACCCAGTAGGGCTTCTTCATGCGATTCGACGAATCGCGGCCACGACCTCCGCCGGCTCCATGCGGACGGAATAGTCCGGATCCGCCTGTCCCGCCCGGACGATGCCGTTCTTGTCGATCACGTAGGCCGCGGGAACGGGAAGTTCCCACCGCCCCGCCCCGTTGTATTTCTCCAGGTTGATTCCGAACTTCTCCAGGTACAGCGCCTTGACCTCCGCGGGCACCGTGAACCACAACCGGTATTTCTTGAGCACCTCGCTCGTCGTGTCGCTTAAGATGTCGATGGGGATGGCGTGCTTCTCCGCCATCGTCAGCGTGTTGTCCGGGAATTCCGGGCTGATCGCCACCAGGTCGGCGCCAAGAGACCGGATCGTGTGCAATTCCTTCGCCAGAGCTGCCAGCTCCAGGTGACAATACGGTCACCAGACGCCACGGTAGAAGGAAAGGACGATCGGGCCCCGGGCGAGCCGCTCGCTCAGCCGGACCGTTTCCCCCCGCTGGTTCGGAAGCGCGAAGTCCGGAGCCACCTCCCCCACCGCCAGGCCGGCGGCCGTCCCCGCCGCCCGCAGTTCCTCTACCCCTTTTCTCAGGATCGACTCGATCTCGGCGGGCCGGTTCCGGGACGCTTTGAACTGCTCGATCTTTTCCTTGAGCGACATACGATTCCTCCTTATCCGATCTCTTTGCCGATCGAGTAGGCACGGCCAAGAAGCTTGCCTACCCCGTGGTAGGTGTTGATCTCCGGGTCGAAGAGGAGCGGCCGCACCTTTTCGATGTCCGGGAAGCCCTTCTCGCCAAGGA
>JBBTCR010000421.1:0-3637 GCA_038043105.1 Bacteroidota bacterium | reverse complement strand
ACCCCGAGTTTGAGATTCAGCGATTTTGTTGATATCATTCAACTTAGGAATGACTCTCACGGATGAGAATTCGAATGATGGTTCGCTCACTGTGGTGTGCTGCACCCTCGCTGTTTCGTTATAGTGGAATTCTGACTGGTACTCTAACATGCCAAGCTCAATGCTTATCCTGAAAGTACATCCAACACCAGCTTTTGATCGAAAGTTGCTCCTTCTCATACCATGAATCCGCTCCTTCAGGTTCAAAACCTCGGGGTAACTTATCACAGCCCTCACGGGGAGGTCAACCTCCTCGAGAAAGTCTCATTTTCTGTTGAGCCGGAAGAGATCTTTGCACTGGTGGGTGAAAGCGGAAGCGGCAAAACGACGCTCGCTTGTGCTCTTACACGTCTCTTTCCAACGGCGACTAACCTCAAGATTACTGGTCGCGTCCTTTTCGATGATATCGAGATATCAGATCTCGGTGAGCAGGAACTTCAGCGTGTACGGAAAGAAAGAATTCGCTATGTTTTCCAAGAGCCTTCTCGATCGTTGAACCCAGTTGCGCCGATCAGGAGACAGCTCTTGCTTGCTTCGGTTCGCCGCCAAAAAACATCTCGCGATAACGAGATGATCGATGCATCGCTCAAGCAGGTCGGAATCGAGCAACCCGAGGAGATATTGCGTGCGTATCCGCATCAACTGAGTGTGGGAACGTTGCAGCGCATCACGATTGCTATGGCACTCTTGTCGTCCCCGAAGTTGCTGATTGCAGATGAGCCGACGACTGCGGTCGATGCCCCGTTGCGACACCAAATACTAGAGCTTCTGAACTCCCTGAGGCGAACCTTGGGTGTATCAATACTTCTGATTACTCACGATCTTGAAGCCGTTCGTCAGCACGCTGACCGAATTGCTGTATTATACGCGGGTCGGCTCGTGGAGCTTGCGCCGCGAGAGGCTTTCCTTCGGAACCCGCTTCATCCATATTCGCAGATGCTGCTAAAGTGTAGCGTCCTGTCAGCCTCATCTCTGGATACGATACCGTCGGTGCTCGGTAGTGCGCCTTCGCCAATCAGCCTGCCTTCAGGGTGCAAATTTCATCCGAGGTGCTTCAAAGTCCAGAAAGGATGCAGCGTGGAAGAGCCGGACCTTGCCCTGGTCGGTTCAGAAAGGTTGTTAAGATGCCCTTATTGGAAGTGAAAGCGCTTGAATGTAGTTTCAAGCGACACTGGAGCTTGGGGTTACGGAGGGAACGAAGGCAGATTGTTGCAGGGGTTACCTTTTCGCTCGAGAGTGGGGAGACGCTTGCTGTGGTTGGGGAGAGCGGGAGCGGAAAGACGACCCTCGTGAGATGCATCGCGGGGCTCGTAGAGGCTGATGCAGGAACAATAGATTTCCTTGGTATCAACCTTTTTCCTGACGTACGCAACCGAAAGTTGGTGAGACAGAAAATTCAGCTTCTGTTTCAGAACCATAGTGATTCGCTTGATCCCCAATTGAGTGTCTATCGCTCATTGGTCGAAGGGCTTGGTTGGAAGTGGAAAAAGGGTGACGATCAAGAGAGAAGAGCGTTGGCCGAACGATGGCTTTCGATGGTGGGCCTTCCCACTGAGCTACTTGATAGCTTGCCTCATCGTCTGAGCGGAGGACAGCGCCAGCGGGTCGCGCTTGCTCGTGCGCTGGTAGTTTCTCCGGACTTGCTGATTCTCGATGAGCCGACCTCAGCACTCGATCTCCTCACGCAAGTGCAAGTGCTTAGGCTGGTCAAAGATCTACAGCAAAAACAATCCTTCGCTCTCATCTATGTGTCGCACGATGTGGAAACCACGCTGCTCCTCTGTGATCAAATCGCGGTTCTCCACGGCGGATCAATTGTAGAAATGGGCGAAGTGGATGCTGTGGTTCCGAATCCTCGACATCCATATACTCAAAGGTTGCTGACTATGTCAAGGATGAAGAAAGCTTCGGAAGGAGCCTGAACGATGACGTCATATTGCACGGCAAAACACATTGTCCATCAAGTTCGAAAAGTGCACGGCACTGAGTTGTAGGCTGTCGATGCCGCCTTTTTCTCTCCCTCAGATTCTTTTCGGTTGTTCTCGGGTCTGGAAACGTTTTTCAAGTTATCCATCCGACTTTTCCCTAGAGTTCTACGACGTACAATTTGAACCCGGTGTATTGCCCCCTGATTGAAAGGATGCTGCCATGACCCCCGATCGTGATAAACCGTCGAGACTGAAACGTATCTGGGACTTCTTGAAGCGTGCGTATAGTCGTGTAAAGGTTTGGCTGTTGCGATTCAATCCGGCGCGAAGGACAAGAAAAGGCGTGGTCATTGCGGTGTTTGCCGCTGTCGTGCTGTTGATGGCATACAGCGGAGCGTTCATTCTGCAAACCGGATGGGGTGTAGCGATTGATGCACTCATTGGCGCCGCGATCGGAGCCGTGGGCTTCGCGGTGGGAAGCGGTGTCGTTGCGCTTCTGCTCGTCATATTGGGCAAGCTGCCCCGGCTTTTCAGCGCGGCGCTCGTTGGAGCACTCCTGTCGATCCTCCTTCTTGTGGGGATGTTTCAATCTGCATGCCTGCCGTTAGCTGGGGGAATCGTGTTCGTCGCTGCTCTTCTTGGAGGCACGATCGCTGTTCTCACAGCGTACGAATTCAAGATCGCACGGACTGCAAAGAGAGTGGCGGTGATTGTCGTGTTGCTGGCATCGGTCGGGGCGTCGGTTTGGTTCTTTTTTTGGATGGCGAGCGCAGGCACCGACGAAGGATTGGTCAAGGTTGAAGAGCCCACGTATCGCCCCGTACCGCCTCTTGCAGCAGCGGATCCTTCACAATCCGGCCCATTCCGAGTCCTGACGCTGACGTACGGAAGCGGAGAAGACCGCCGCGAAGAATTCGGTGCAAAGGCACAGATCAAAATGCCGCGGGTCGATGGAAAGCCATTCCTGACCAAGCTCGACGGCTGGTTGGCGCCGATCAGGAAAGGATATTGGGGATTCGATTGTCGAAAGCTGCCTCTCAATGGCCGTGTGTGGTATCCCGCCGGCGAGGGGAAATTTCCTCTTGTTCTCATCGTGCACGGGAACCACTTGATGCGAGAGTATTCAGATCCCGGTTATGCTTATCTGGGTGAGCTTCTGGCCAGCCGCGGATTCATCTTTGTCTCGGTCGACGAGAACTTCCTGAACGGTGACTGGTCTGACAACTACAAAAAAGAAAACGACGTTCGCGGATGGGTCATGCTCGAACATCTGAAAGTATGGAGAGGATGGAACGAGGATCGCAGCAATCCGTTCTACAAGAAAGTGGACATAGACCGCATCTCGTTGATTGGCCACTCGCGCGGCGGTGAGGCTGTCGCAATTGCTGCCGCGTTCAATCGTCTGCAGCGGTATCCTGACGACGCCAGAGTGAAGTTCGACTTCGGCTTCAACATCCGGTCCATCATTGCCATCGCTCCGATCGACGGCCAGTACATGCCCACCGGTCGGTCCACTCCGCTGGAGAACATCAACTACCTGGTTTTCCAAGGCGCACACGACGCTGACGTTTCTTTCTTCTCTGGAGACCGCCAATACAAGCGCATCAAGTTCACTGACGATCGTTACTGGTTCAAAACTTCCCTCTATATCTACCGGGCGAACCACGGAC
>JBBTCR010000420.1:0-3234 GCA_038043105.1 Bacteroidota bacterium | reverse complement strand
AAGTATCCGTGCGAGCCGCCATGTCCGCCGGCGGGCACTCCGGGCGGAAGGGCCAGGAAATAGAGAGATACGGCCTTTCACGTAAGCCGTTGTTCATTGCCAAGACAGTTGTGCCACACGGAAAGAAAACCTGCCCGCGCAGGCGCAGGTCGTGTGACAGCACTCAGGAATTGGACGGGGAGGTCACAAGTTGCAGATCACGGTGTTGCGGTTCCGCCGGCGTTGTGTGGTCGAAACACGCGGTTATTCATCATGTTGCAAGGTCTCGCTGGAAAGCACATCTGGAGGTGACAAGGGTACCAATGAACGATTCTTCTAAAGTCCGGGATTTCGTGGTCAAGAATTTCCTCTTCGGAGACGGTGAATCGCTCAAGGACGATACTTCATTCATAGAAGAGGGCATTATCGATTCCACGGGCATTCTGGAGCTGATCATGTTCCTGGAAGAAACCTACAGGATCGAGATAAAGGATAGTGAGCTTGTCCCGGATAATATGGACAGCCTGCAGAATATCGCCCGGTTCGTACAGAAGAAAACCGGCGGAAGTGCCGCTGCGGAAGCGTAAATTTCCAGGAACGTCCGAGGTAATTCTTCGAGTGACGCATACAGGATAAGACGCCGCTCGACCGCGTGTGCTTATCGTGAAAACTGATGTGCAGGTGAAACTGTTTTGCAGCTTTGAGGAATTGGCAGCGCTCCAGGAGCAATGGGATAGCCTGGCAGCGTCGGCTGGAAGTGGGATATTTCTGACCTACGATTGGTGCCGGATATGGTGGAAGTATTACGGAAGAAATCGCGACTTGAAGGTCTGGGTCTTTCAGAAGGGAACAGACCTGGTAGGGATAGTCCCATTGTTTCTTGAGACGATATGGCTGGGCCCCGTATCTATGAGGGTTGCAAGACTGGTGGGTTCCGACCATACACTGGCGCAATTCAGTTTGCCCATCGTCAGCGATCATCTCGAAGAGGTCGTAGAGGGGCTGGCCGAATCCCTTCTTGGGGAAAAATGGGATATCCTGCATATAGGGCCTATCGCAGGGCTGTACAGACATTACGACGCACTCAAAGATGCCTTGTACGGAGCATTTGGCTACGCATGCAGCATCTCATGCAACCAGAAGCAGGTCCAAACGTACTACTTCCTGGCCAACACGTGGGAAGCTCAGTTGGCGAGCCTAAGCAAGAACGGACGAAAGCACATCAGACGCAGCCACAGAGAATTGGAACGGGTTATGCGGGATCAGCCCGGAGATTTGGCTTCAGATTGCGCCACGATTCAGAATGTAGATGAGATATTCCTCGGATTTGTTCGCATGCATCAAAAGCACTGGGAGAAAAGAGGCCGGCCGGGGCATTTTGGCGATTGGCCCGATTCCTTTGATTTTCATAGAGAGTTGGCCCACGCGCAGCTCGAACGCGGTAGATTGCGTCTGATGCGGATCCACTGGGGCGAGTGCTGCCTTGCCTATGAGTATGCATACAGGTTTGGCGACACGTATTTTGCTTTTTTGAGTGCGCGCACCGATTGCGATGACCTTGCTGATGTTGGCATGGGCAGCATCATGTTCGCCGAACAGATAAAAGCGGCTATGAGCGAAAATGTCAGATATATCGATGATATGGAAGCCAAATATGAGCATAAACTGAGGCTGGGAGGCAAGCTTTTTCCCATGAAGGACATATACGTTGTCCGAAAGCAACCTCTTTGCCTGGCTCGGGTGCGCGTATTCAGGCTTCTCTCAAAGCTTCTTCACCTGGGCTACTGCAGGATTTGGTATATGAGAATCGCCCCGAGGCTGCCGCTGCGCCGCCGTCCTCTTTGGCGAATCTGGATTCGATCTCACGCATTTTCACAATAGACGCTGCATTCTGTAATTTCATTTGCTCATGTTCGAACTTGAGACAGGTTGTGATGAAATGCCCGGTAAGAAGAGAGATCTGTTCTGCGGCCCGCCGTGGGCTTATTTGAGGCAGATTCTTGGGATCGCGGCTTCTCAGGGGGTGGCTTCATGGTTCCAGAATGCCAGGATACACTATGTGCACCTGGGCAGGGTGGCCATCCGTTACGCCTGTGAGCTTCTTGGAATTGGCAAGGGGGATGAGCTTCTTGTGCCGGCATACAATTGTGGCAGCGAAATCGATCCGTTGCTCTGTAGCGGAGCGTCGCTTAAGCTGTACCGGGTTGATCATGCCGCGAGCATCGACCTGAACGATCTGCAGGGGAGGATTTCGAAAAAGACCAGAGCAATCTACGTGACGCACTACTTCGGAATGCCCCAGTCTCTGGTTGAAATCGGGGCACTCTGCCGGGACAGGAAGATTCATCTGATTGAAGATTGCGCATTGTCGCTGTTCAGCTCCGCCGGCGAGATCAGGCTCGGCTCATTGGGCGATATATCAATCTTCAGTTTTCCGAAGACCTTGCCCGTTCCCGACGGGGGCGCGATGGTGATAAACAACCCGGACTTGTCTGCGGATAGTTGGAGAAGGCAAAGGCCGCCGCTCTTGAGGTTGTCGAGAAAAATGCTGTCGTTGGCAAAGCGATATATGTTACATAGGGCTTCGGAGTCGGGTCTCTTGTACTCGACACTTTGGTCTCTGCTTGGGACAAGGCGACTTGTGAACAACGACAATTGCGGACCCGATGCTTCTTTTCCTGATATGCCTTCAAACTATTATTACGATGAGAGACTTAACAATCACGATATTTCCAGAATCACCGAGCGCATGCTAAGGACTTTCGACGCCGTCGAGATCCGGTCCAGACGGCGACGGAACTTCTTGCGATACCTCGATTTGCTGTCTTCGGCGGAAGGCGTGGAGTTGCTCTACGGAGAGCTTCCCGAAGGGGTTTGCCCACTTCACTTTCCCATAATTGTACCTGAACGCGGACGAGTGTGCAGAGAATTGAATGCTCTCTCGATTGATGCGATAGCATGGTGGTCTGGCTATCACCGATCTTTGCCTTGGGCGGAATACCCGGACGCGTGCTTTCTGAAGGATCATCTCCTGGTCTTGCCGGTTCATCAGGGATTGAGTGATAACCATATTGGGTTCATCTGCGAGACACTTCTGCGGATTATACGCAGAATGCCCGGAGATCGTGTCTGATTTCATGAACCTATACGATAGAACTCGTATCGCTTGTATATCGTGACAAGAGTTTTGCAAAATCGAGGTTAGGCATACTTTTGGAAAGAAAAAATCTTCTCTTTCGATTTTTTCTTTCTAAA
>JBBTCR010000419.1:0-2287 GCA_038043105.1 Bacteroidota bacterium | reverse complement strand
AACCCGCCGCCAAGGATGAGAGAGAGTGAGAAGACTCCCGCGATGTTCAGTTTCGCGTTCGTAAGTATGATCGCAAGAACCACAATAAGCGCACAGCCGGCAAATACGGTGAACAGCAAAAAGCGAATGCCTTCCGGAAGATCCGATCCGATGCCCAACATCGCACCGTAGTTCTCCGAGTACTGCAGATGAAAGACATTTCCAAAAAAGCTCACCGGCTCGTTCACCACGAGCATTTGCTGTGCGATGGTCTTGGTCGCTTGGTCACAGCCAATGCACGATACGACGACGGCAACTGTCACGATGATTCGTTCGGCGCGGGTCATCGTTTTTTCTCCGACTCAATTTTCATTACAGGCTCCAAGCGATCAAGTTCCTTATCTCCTTCGTAGTACACGCGCTCGAGAAACAGCCCGGAGGGGGGAGCCGTTAGCTTCGCGGGTGCGTCTGACGCAACATTAAGGAACTTTTTGAGTTCTTTCAATGACAGTTTTCCCCGCCCCACCTCAGCCAGCACGCCGACAATCTGACGCACCATTTTCCACAAGAAATGAGACCCCACGATGCGGATGAGAATCAGATCCCCGCTTTCGTGAATCTGTATCTTCTCGATCTTGACGCTGGTCGACTTTTCTTCCGGATCGTCGGCGGTGAACGATTGAAAATTCTTCATCCCAACAAAGAATTCAGCCGCTTCTCGCATCCGGCGAATGTCGAGATCGTCCTTGATCCACCACACATACCGCTTGCCGAACGCCGTCCTCCTCCGCGAGATCTGATAGAGATAGCTCCTCGATACCGCGTGGTGACGCGCGTGGAATTGAGGAGAGGTTTTCTCGATTTCCAGGACGTTGATATCCGCGGGCAGCTCATCGTTGATTTTCTTTCTCAGGACTTCAGGCGCGAGGACAGTCTTCACCTCAAGGTGTGCTACCTGCAGGAGTGCGTGAACGCCTGCGTCCGTTCGGCCGGAGCCATAGAGCTCGAAATCCGACGTGCCGAGGACGGTTCCGATCGCGCTCGAGAGTTCGCCCTGGATTGTCCGCGCGTTCTTCTGGATCTGCCATCCGCTGTAGCGGGTACCTTCGTATTCAATATGGAGTTTGAAGCGAGCCATCGTCTCAGGACGAGAAGAGTGCTGACGGCAAGCGGGGAGACGAAAGCAATCCCTTGAACTCCTCCCAGCGTTTATCCGGATGGTCGGAGGTGCCGCCGCGCGATTCGACGTAGCGTTTCACCAAATCCTGACCAAGGTTGTAGTTGATAACGTAGCTGCGATAAGTATCAATGAAGCGCACGCGTTGCTTGGCGCGATCGCGCGACATCAGCGCGTATGCTACTAGAAACTCCTCCGCCTGCTCTCGTTTGAAGTCTCCATCCAGATACCGACGCGCTGCCTCATTGTGCGCGTAGTTCAATTTGGTGGCAAGTCGGTGAATCTCATAATAGTGCTCGGCCGGTTCTGAATCCATTCCGACGAGAGGGAAGAGCACATTCCGCTCGAATTCAACGCGCTCGGTTCCAGGAAATGCGACTTCAATGCCAAAGTTGGCCGTGCCCTCCGCGATCAATGACTGAGGGCTGAACAAAGCATACACGGTGAACTCAACCCACTTGCGTTCTCTGGCCAAATGCTGTTCGAGCAGCGTATTATAGACGTGGTGCCCCGGATACCCTTCATGCGCAGCAAGGTCAACCGCACGATCGATGTAAATCGGAAGGTCAGTGTTGATCTGGATGAGGCTGTGGCTATTACCCTTGTACCAATTGTATCCGCTCCACGACTTGTTTTTGACGTATTCGAGGTTGAAGCTTTCATGCGAGGGAAGCTCGATACGCTTCTTCGTTCGCCTCCAGCATTCCGTGATGGCCGCTTGAAAGACAGCGTCGAGCTTCTCGCCCGGGATGACGAACGCCTTCCGAAATTCTTCGTACCGCTGGGTAGTTGGTCCGGTCCCCGGCAGGAGTCTATCCAGGCTGCGCAGAATTTCTTTGAAGTCATCTTCCGTATGCCGCGGAGGCTTGGCGTCGTAGAGAGCCTGAGCTTCTTCATCGAATGAGAACTTCTTCCCCTTCAGCATCTCGATCCGTGCGATCATCGCATTCAGTTGCTTGACGAGATATCGTCTCCGCAGTTGGTGCATGTCGTCAGCAGAATCAACGCTCGTTCCACGCAGTTGATCTCGGACGTCTGTCACCGATTGTTGAATGGCCGCTAGTGACATTCCCGCAAGCTTGACCTCGTCACGCCATTGTGGTGGTCCGTAGTAGGCATCGACGAACTCGC
>JBBTCR010000418.1:0-2174 GCA_038043105.1 Bacteroidota bacterium | reverse complement strand
CTGTTCGCGACCCTCGTTTCGATGGGGCAGATAGAGGGTCGACCTGCGCTGAGAGCCGTCAACGAGAAGATACGCGTGCGGTGTCTCGACACCGCAGAGATAGTAGAACTCGTTCGATTGTCGAAATCGGACGTAGCCGGATGGACTTGGAGCACCTTGAACAAGGGCAATTGCTCCAATCCCAATGGCGTCGTAGACCTTGACACGCCGCTGTGCAAATTCCTCCGGCGGAAAGTCTTTGGTGAATAGGGAAAACCCTTCCTGCGAAAGTGCTGTGAGCGGCACAAGCAAGAGAAGAGCTATCAGAGTGCGCGCCTTGATCATATCTAAATCCTCCTTTGTTGAGTAATTCGTTATGAAGTGAGCACCATCCCGTCGTTAATATATGCGTGAAAAGGCAACATCTTCAATCGGCAGAATCGGCATTGGATGGCCGTTGTGTTGGAGGAGGAATTTCAAATGATCAAGCAGCGGCTCTTTCTGCTTGACCTCAACGCCGATCAGTTTTGGCATAAACTGGCTGAAGTCGATCAATCCCTTCCTTGGCAGCTCGATGATTGTAACCTCCTGCTCTTTCGATATCCCCGCTTTTTCCTTCGCAATGGCGATTGCCGTTTCAAGGCCACCGAGGACATCAACCAATCCTTTCTGCAATCCGTCGTAGCCGGACCACACTCGCCCCTGAGCAATTGCTTCGATGGCATCGCTGTTGCTCTTGCGTCCGGAAGCAACCTTCCCAACAAACTCTTTATACATGCTCTTGATGGCATACTCCATGCGGGCTCGTTCCGCATCAGTCATGGCACGATCGGGCAGACCGAGCCCGATGAAGGGCAGGGTGAATCCAAACCCGAGGTCCGCGTGCTCGCCAACCTTGACAACGTCTGTGGACATTCCCAGCTTTTCTTTTATTCCCTTGTTGTAGACCCACCCTCCGATGACACCGATTGAGCCTGTAACGGTGGTCGGCGCGGCAACGATAGTATCCCCGTACATCGAAAGCCAGTAACCGCCCGAGGCAGCAACGGCTCCTTGCGAGATGATAACCGGCTTCTTCCCTTTTGCCTTCTTGAGCGCTTCGGCGATGTAGTCCGATGCCATCGGGTCGCCGCCGGGAGAGTCGACTCGCAGGACAATGCCTTTGACGGTCCGATCCTCTACAACAGCCTGAACATCGTGAAGCAGCCTGCGAGCCGTGATTCCCTCATCCATAGCACATACTCCCAGCGCATAGACAACGGCGATCTTCGGCGGTTCACTCCAACGGTTGTCCGTTGGCCGAATAAACGCCTCAAGAGAACCGATGCTGGCATACCGCTTCTCTGCGCCCTCAAGGTTCTTGATGACTTCCTTGACGGTTTCCCACCGCCCAAGCGTATCCACAAGACCCTTTGCGAGAGCGTCGTGAGCGAGATAGACGACCTCGTTGTTAATCATGTTGTCGAACTGCTCGGGCGCAAGACGACGGCTTTCACAGATATCGGCTTTGACGAGTCTGTAGGTGTCGTCCAGGAGCTTCTGGCGCTGCTCACGGTCGGCGTCGGACATCTTGTCGCGGGAAAGGTTTTCATACGCCGATTTATACTTGAAGAACCGCCACTCGTCATACCCAATGCCGATCTTCTCGAGCGTGCCCTTTAGGAATGTCCGGCCCGCTACGTATCCGCCGAGCTGAATCAAACCCTGCGTATCCATCACGATCTTGTCAGCGACGGAGGCGAAGTGGTACTGGTTCATCCCGGCTCTGTCGATAAAGACCATCACGCGCTTGCCGCTCGATTTGAAATCTCTCAGTTTTTCCCGGACCTCCCAGAGTATTTCTCCGTCAGCTGCAAGACCCGACGTGTTGATGGCAATTCCGGCAACGCTCGGATCCTGTTTGGCAGCTTCGATTGCTGCAAGCAGATTCTTCAGTGTGTGTGCATTGTCGAGGAACTGGAATCGCTGATACTTCACCGGCCCGGACATTGTGATACCGACGTAACTGTTCTTTCGTCCTTTCAACATCGTTCGATCAAATGCACCGACGCGAACGCCATACGTGTTGTAGCTGTACTTCGCGTCCTTATCGTAGTGAGCCTGTGTTGCGAGGCCCACGCGTCCGAGGCTAAACTGAATGCCAACGGTGAAGCTTTTGGTGTCAAAATAGCGGCCCGTAATCCGTACTCCGGGCA
>JBBTCR010000417.1:0-3857 GCA_038043105.1 Bacteroidota bacterium | reverse complement strand
GGGCCATCGTGCAGAGTGTTTTTCCCATCAACAATCACCTCGACCTTTCCGTCTTCCCTCACGCGGACGATCTCCCGGTATCCCGTAAGCCGGTGCCCTTCAATATCCCAGAAAAGATCGTATGCAACGCCCATCCGGATGTGCCGCTCAATTTCCGTGAAGAAGTTACCCATGACCGTACGGTACTTGACGCCTTCCCGGTTCATGCGTTCCAGGTTGAGTTCGCCGAGCCCCCATAAATTGCCTTTGCCCATATAGACGTGACCGAGATTATAACCGGGAGGTAGAAGAATGGCGACCTCCGCCGCCTGTTTCAGTTTTTGCAGGTCCCTATAGGGATGACTTTCGGCGTGCGCCCGCAGATTCCTCGCTAAGGCCAAACACTCACTATAGGGCACGCAGGCCAGGCGGGCCGAATCCCAAAAGAAGAAGTGCTGTGCTCCGAGATCATACGCATGCGTCAGGAACCAAGGGGCATCCGCGCGATCGACTTGGCCGTAGATACTCGTTCCCCATCCCTTATCCGTGAGTCTGGCTGCACCGCGCAGAAACCCATAAATGATGCTGATCAGATTCTTGGGATCGTCAACGGGGATCTGGCAGAGGTAGGCCATGTTCATCTCGGGAAGCGTCCTGAGCGTTCCAAAGCGGCCCGGCGGCTCGAAGACCATCGAAGAAGGAGGGCCGTTCTCTCCTTCGCCAAGCTGATAAAGCGCCGAACTCACCATGGTTTCCCAACTGTAGAGGTTCTGCTGCAGAAATTCCATATCACCTACGTCAACATCCGGCCTTGCCGCTAAACCATGAAGCAGAGCAGTGGGTGCGCCTCGATACTTCGCTTCATGAAAATACTTCTGAAATTCCTCCAGGGCAATCTGAGGTGTAATGGTCTTTCGAAACGCTCGATCCTTGCTTAATCGCGGCCGAATAACGTGATCCCTGGTACAAACCGCCGGTTCATCGAGAAACAGGATAGGTCCAAGGTAATTGCTTCGATAAAGGCATTCCGGATAGTTGACCTGCTCTGCGCCGATCCCCCAATAGAACACATCACGGCGGTCGATCCAGCTCGCTTGTTCTGTGTCAACTCGCAGACAATTCATTCCCGCTTCGATCATTTCGTCATAATCGTTTTTCGTGAGCCGAATCAGCTCATAGTCGGAATCATCGTAACGCCGCGTTTCATCTTTCTGCCTTGTATTGTGGGGAACACCGATGAGCACATCCGGAAGCAGTTCGAGAATCCTGACATCGACCGGTGGAGTGACATTCGTTGAATCCTCGAGCCTTTCGAGCACATAACGGTTTCCCAGGTAGCGTGTTTTCTCGGTAAAGAGCCCGTCCGAGAAGGCACCCTCGGCAGCGCGTGGCCAAAGATGGCTCCAGGCACCAAGCGAGGGGACAACCGCTTCGCCTGAGAATTGATGACGGAACTCCAGGGCCTGAGTGGTTCCCTCCTGCAATATGTACCGTGCCGTCGCTTCGCGGGCAGCCCCAACACTTGCAGGCGGATACCTGTCGGTAAGAATCCAAACACTGAAGAGTTCCCCGTTTGCTTTGGCCGCGTGCAAATGGAGCCATTGGAACCAGCGGCCATTCTTTTCTTCCAGCGGACCAATGGCCAGCATGAGGGTCCTCACGACGGAACCGGGAATCGCGCCGCCCGATTCATGGCGGTACGTTGCCGCAAGCCCCGGCTTCCCGATGGGTGCCTGGCTGCTGATGCTGGAGGCCACCTCAACCGAATCGGGGTTCTTGAATCCTCTCGTGTCGCTTCCATTCACACCGACTGTGTAAAGCAATATTGCCGACAAAAGGACGATCCCTGGATTCATGGGCAACTCCGCTACTCGAAAGAGGTAGCATTCAGGTAACAGCAACTCTGTAAATAGTGCCTCGCAAGTTAGTCACGACGCATTATAGTCCAATCAAAAGCACAACAACTTTTATTGCAGCAGACTTTCACGGGCAAGCATACTCTACGATTCTAAAGCAGACTGGATACCTCGTTTCAACATGCCTACGATTTTATCGACCGCTTCCGGCACAGGATCGGAGAGCATGGGTAAGAAAATAAGGCGTTTGAATATTTCTTCGGTGACGGGGAAATCCCCTTCCCGGTATCCCTGGTAATCACCACAAAGCGGACCCCGGCGCCGCGTGAACAGATCAAACCCTTCGGAGAATATTTTTAAGCCGTGCAGCAGCCCGTAGGGACTCGTCGAAACCTGAAGTCCCTCCCGTCTGAGCTTATCGATTAGAAGGCGCGTATCCAGTCCACGATGATGCGCCGGTTCGTGAATGACGGGGAAGGCATAGTATCCCCCACGTTCCGCCGACGGATAGACTCTTACCGGTCTGATACCGGGTATGGATTTGATGCGTGCTTCGACCGCTTCCACATACGCCTTTCGCCGGGCATTGAGTTGGTCCAACTTCTTCAACTGGATATGAGCGATACCGATCCCCAACGGATGCGCTCGGAATTTCATGCCCAGTCCCAGGGGTTGAAGATCGGCGTATTTTTCCGTCACTAAGTCGAGCCCGCCCATGCGATTGACTTGGCCCGCCAGGCATGCCCGCTCGAATACTTCGGAATCATTTGTCGCCAGGACACCGCCCTCTCCCGCGCTGACGGCTTTGGTTCCCTGCAGACTCCACGCGCCCACATGACCGATCGTCCCGACGAGCCGGCCATTCCAGGTTGCCCCATGGGCGTGCGAGCAGTCTTCCACCAGGGGAACGCCCGTTTGGGAGCTGATAGCCATGAGGCGATCCATATCGCAGACATTCCCCCACAGATGCACTGCAACAATCGCACGCGTCCTGGGAGTGATTTTCCTTCGGACATCGTCCGGGTCTATTTGGAGCGTATCAGGGTCGCTCTCGACAAACACCGGGCGGGCCCCCAGAAAGAGAGCCGGCGCAATCGTACAAATCCAGGTGTACGTGGGGCAGATGACTTCGTCACCAGGACCCACACCGAGACCAAAATAGGCGCAATACAGGGCAGCGCTGCCGTTACAGGTGGTAATCGTATATTTTGACTGTGTCCATTCTCGCCATGCCCTTTCAAATTCTCGTACCGTCGGGGTTCCCCCCGAAAGCTCATTGCGTAACGTCATCTCATAGGCGAGTCTTGCTTCCTCTTCGGTCACCTGACGCCAGCGGTCCAATTCCGGCTGTTCCGGGAAAGCGGTCTGTGTAAAAACAGGAATTGATCTATGCCCTTTTCTCGAAGACATTGGATTATCTCTCATTCGGTTTTCGCATCTTGCTTTATACGCCGAAAGTCATTCCCGACAAAGTTGACTTCATTCATCGCGCCGTCTATCACTTTGATGAAGTCAGATATTCCTTCGGAGGACATACAACCACGGATCATAGCTTTCTTCACCCCTTGAAATCGAATGACAGATTCGGCGCCTTTGGGTTGATGCGCGCCGAAGGAATCAATGACCACTCGCGAAACATCGTCACAAATGAGCGCATGGCGATAATCAGGTGATTGTAATGTCAGGTTAATGTCCCGTAATTTCAACCCTTCGACGTGGCGGCAATACAATCCATAGGAGGGCAAGGTACCGAACATCGCAGCGTCGGGATATTTGCTTTCGTGCTCCGGCACTTGGATGTTTGTTTGCTCCGCAGTTCCACCGCCGGTACAGGTGATTTGGATATTGTCCAGAGTGATATTTTCAAGGCAATGACCTGGAATGCCTACGATGGGACAAGGTTGGTTCGCTCCGGTCGCCACAATGTTGCTGATGAATACATTTCGCAGCGATCCCGGAATCGGCTTATCCATATCACGGCCGCGATTGCCGAGGCGTAAAAAGATCGGCGCTCGGACATTC
>JBBTCR010000416.1:0-1239 GCA_038043105.1 Bacteroidota bacterium | reverse complement strand
GTCGATCTGGTCGTGAGCGATGAAGGGTATGGGGCAAACGAGTACATCACGCCCAGCAAGCCCATCGTCGTCATTACCGGACCGGGTCCGCTCAGCGGCAAGTTGGCGACCTGTCTCCCCCAGCTCTTCCACGAGTATCGCCGCGGCGTCCACGCCGGCTACGCAAAATTCGAGACATTCCCAATCTGGAACCTTCCTCTGAAGCACCCGGTTAATGTCGCCTATGAGGCAGCGACGGCGGACATCAAAGACTTCAACGTGATCGACTCGTTTCACCTCGAGGCCTACAACGAAAAAGCTGTGAACTACAATCGAGACGTCGAGGCGTTCCCGCTCCTCAAACGGATCATCGAAAAGATCACGAACGCCCCATCGTTCTACAAGTCACCAACAGATATGGGCGTCAATCGTGCGGGATTTGGGATTGTGGACGATGACGCTGTTCGGGCATCTGCGATCCAGGAGGTGATCCGGCGCTATTTCCGCTACGCCTGCGAGTACGCAATCGGGTTTGCCGAGAAGGAGACCGTCCAGCGAGCAGAGCTGCTGATGAAAGAGCTTGGCGCGAAACCTGAGGATCGACGTCCGGTTGTGGGTGCCCGAAAAGCGGCACTGGAAGCGGAGAAAACGGGGAAGGGAAGTGAGGGGATCTTTGTTGGAGCGGCGATTGAACTTCCTGACGGGGCAATCGTTACGGGTAAAAACTCATCTCTCATGCATGCAGCATCGGCTTTGGTCCTCAACACCGTGAAGCGGCTGGCAAACCTCCCAGACAGCTTACACCTGCTGCCTCCCAACATCATCGAATCGCTCAGCCACTTCAAGAAAGATGTCCTCAAGGGAAAGATGCTGAGCCTCGACCTCGAGGAAACGCTCATCGCGCTGAACATCAGTGCAACGATGAATCCCGCTGCGCGTAGTGCGGTAGAAAAGCTCAAGGAGCTGCGTTGCTGCGAGATGCATATGACGCACATCCCGACGCCGGGAGACGAAGCCGGGCTTCGGAAGCTTGGCGTGAACCTGACGAGCGATCCTGACTTTGCGACGAAGCGGTTGTTTGTGAGTTGATTTCTCTTCTGGAATCGATTCCTATCTTCCTTCTTCCTGATACGCTATCAATCAGATGCCTCCTTGCACACTCTCACTGATCGATCTGTTGTTTGCCTTTGAGTTGAAACTGCTTTAGCTTCAGGATGCCTTTGGTGGCCGCCATCGAACGCCGGCGTACTTGTGGCAAGC
>JBBTCR010000415.1:2536-3173 GCA_038043105.1 Bacteroidota bacterium | reverse complement strand
GGACTCGCCGCCGGGTTGTCATCTTCCTTGCAGGTGAGATTCACCGCGACTGTTCCCGCGAAGAACAGAAGGAACAGTGCAACCTGAACGAACCGCCACACCTGTGTTCTGTCTTTCTTCATTGATACCTCCCCCTGTTTCTGTACAACGTACGTATCTTCAAATCATCAATCAATTGGCGATCGCTCTCACGGTCTCATACACCTCGTCGGCGCGAGTCTCGGTCATACAGCGGAAGTGCTTCTCCGGACAATCGGAGCGTCCGATATGTGAGCAGGGGCGGCAGTACAGCCCGACTTGCTCGAGTACTTTAGCCTGCTTGTCGTACGGGAAGAAACCGAATTCCATTACTGTAGAACCGAAAATCGCTACTACTTTCCTGTGCATTGCTGTTGCGATGTGCATCAGGCCCGTATCGTTTGTCACAATGACGTCGCAGTATTGCATCGCCGCAGCGGTCTCCAGCAAGCTCAACTGACCGCAGAAATGGGTTGCCCTGTCAGTTCCCCCTTTATGGTTGATCTCGTCCGACAGCGTGGAACAAAGCTCCATCTCATCCGGCCCCCCAAAAATGAGCACCTTTGCATCGCGTTGCCGCGCCCAATGCGGCTCCCCGCGATCGTCGTGAATTTCAAGG
>JBBTCR010000415.1:0-2526 GCA_038043105.1 Bacteroidota bacterium | reverse complement strand
CAGCTCCGCATAGCGATCTGTGGGCCATCGTTTCGTGAAATGTCGGGAACCCGGGCATAGGCCGATGACTTTCTCAAATCCGTTCAGGCGGAGCTTTGCCATTTTACCCGAAACAGTGAAGAGTATCTCGTCCGGAATATGAAGCTCCAGCCCCTTCCCGTCGCTGACAATGCCGAGCTCTTTCAGCGGCTCGACATATCGGTCAGCTGCCGATACGATTTCCTTGTAGATATTCTTCTTGAACTTCACTAGCATAGAACGCTGAAGGATGCGCTTGTCCACCACCTTGACGTGTTTGGGCCCCCGAATACTGCGGAGGTACTTGCTTCGCAAACTGTCGTGAATATCAAGAACGAGGTCGTACCCCTCAGACTTGATCTTCTTTTTGAGCGCCCGCAATCCCTGAAAACCCTGGGCTGCGTCAAACTCGTACGTGTAATTCAAATTCTGGTTCGACTTTACCAGGTCGGCATATTCCTTTCGAGCCACGTAATCGATTTGTCCTTTAGGAAACTTGGCCCGGAGTACCCGAAGCAGCGGTGAGGACAAAACGATGTCGCCGACGGAACTAAATCGTATGACGAGTGTTTTATTGATAGTGTCCATCGCATGAAAAGGTAGTAGGTAAGTAGGTGAGTAGCAAGCAGGAAGTAGGTAAGTGAAGTACACGGAAGGCAGTAGGGTAGATGGTAGAGAAGTGAATCAGCTCGAGAGTTAATTACTAGAGGGAGGGAGACTTCGCATGGCACTTCCAGCAACAATTGCTGAATTGCGCCGCAGCGGGTACAAGGTTGAGAATGTGAAAGATGAGATGCGCACCAACCTCATCCAAAAACTTCGGAGCCAAGAACCGCTCTTTCCCGGCATCATCGGGTATGATCAGACGGTGATCCCGTCGATCGTTAATGCCGTTCTCGCCCGTCATGACATTTTGCTCCTGGGACTCCGCGGTCAGGCCAAGTCGCGCATCGTGCGGATGCTCCCATCGCTGCTCGATGAATACATCCCGTTCATCAAGGGGTGCGAGATCAACGATAACCCCTACAAGCCCGTCTGCAAGCGCTGCACGGACCTGGTGAAGGAACATGGCGACAACGTCGAGATCGACTGGCTGCACCGGGAGAGACGATTCGGGGAGAAACTCGCAACACCAGACGTCACCATCGCCGACCTCATTGGCGATATCGACCCCATCAAGGCGGCATCACAGCGGCTTCACTACTCGCATGAAGGTGCAATTCATTTCGGCATTATTCCTCGCACGAATCGCGGTATCTTTGCGATCAATGAGCTTCCTGACTTGCAGCCGCGCATTCAGGTTGGCCTCTTCAACATTATGGAGGAAAAAGATATCCAAATCCGAGGCTTCAACGTCCGGATCCCCCTCGACCTGATGATCGTCTTCACGGCCAACCCTGAAGACTACACGAACCGCGGCAACCTGATAACGCCTCTCAAGGATCGCATTGATTCCCAAATTCTGACCCATTACCCGCGGACGATCGAGGATGCGATCAAAATCACTGAACAGGAGGCGTGGATTCAACGTGATGGACGCGAGGTGAACGTCCCATTCTATTTCCGCGAAATCATCGAGCAGGCGGCGTTCGAAGCTCGGAAGAGCGAATTTGTAGATCAGAAATCCGGTGTGAGCGCCCGGCTGACGATTTCAGCGATTGAAAACCTGGTCAGCAACGCAGAGCGGCGGGCCATTGTTGCAGGAGACCAGTGCATCGTTCCGCGTATTTGCGACCTGCCTTACGCCTTGCCGGGAATGACGGGCAAAGTTGAGCTTGTCTTTGAGGGTGAGCAGGAAGGCCCTGTCAAAGTCAGTAAGGCTCTCATCGGCAAAGCGGTGCGTGAGGTCTTCAAACGACATTTTCCGGACCCTCTCCAGCGTCGAACAAAACAGCAGGGGGAATCCCGGCAGCAGGATGATTCAGAATACGGAAAGATCATTGCGTGGTTCGAGGCGGGGAACAAAGTGGAGATCGCGGATGATATGCCTATTGATCGCTACATCGCGGAACTCGACAAGGTCAAAGGCCTGCGAGAGCTCACGAAGAAACACATGAAGCTTTCGGACTCGAACAAATACGAGCTCGCATCCGCCATGGAGTTCGTGCTGGATGGACTCCATCAGTCGTCAAGAATCGCAAAAGACGAGGTCGATCGCATAACTTCGTACAAAGACCTGGTCGGGAGCATTTTTTCCGTAAAGGGGAAAGGGATAGAAGAAGAGTTCTGAGATCAGAGTTTCGCCCGCCCGACCGGCTGACGCCAGTCAGTCGGGCAGGAGTTCAAAGTTTAAAGTTTCAAGTTCAAGCTCTTGGGCTTAAGGTGTCACCGACGGAAAGCACATAACTCATGCACAGATTTCGAACTGCAACTTGAAACTGAAAACCTGAAACTCATAAACTTCTGTGTTTTTCCGCTACAGCAAATGGACCCCGCAATCGATGACGGACGAGCAACGTCTGGAGTCGTTGATGTCCCTGTTTAGCTACCTGGTCATTCAAACGAGCG
>JBBTCR010000414.1:0-5574 GCA_038043105.1 Bacteroidota bacterium | reverse complement strand
CATAACGGCAATTGTCCTTGCCATCGGAGGACTTCATCCGATCATTGATCTGGGGAGACCAGATCGGATGTTGTACCTTGTGGAATCGGGACGGTTACAGTCTCCGTTGCTATGGGATGTAACGAGCATTACCGCATACTTTACGGCAAGCACTGTTTATCTTTATTTGCCAATGATTCCTGACATTGCCCGAATTCGGGATCGGGGGGGTAAACTAAAGTGGCTTTACACGTTTCTGGCGTGGGGGTGGCAAGGAACAGAGCGACAAAAGCATGTATTGAACAGGGCTATCAACATCCTGATGGTCATGGTCATCCCTATCGCAATTTCTGTTCATACCGTTATCTCGTATATTTTCTCAATGACGTTGCAGCCCGGATGGCATAGCACGATTTTCGGGCCCTATTTCGTAGCGGGAGCGATTTTTTCCGGGATCGCTGCATTGCTCATTGTGATGATCGTCTTTCGGAAGGCATTTCACCTGGAGGACTATCTGAAGGAGATCCATTTTCAGTATCTAGGTACCCTTTTGTTGATAATGTCGCTCATCTGGTTTTACTTCACGTTTTCGGAGTACCTGACGGGTATCTTCGGCGCAGAACCTCATGAGATGCAGATTATCTTGTATAAACTGAGCGGCCCCTTTGCAATCTTCTTCTGGGGAATGGTTACATGCAACTTTGTGATTCCCGTGATCATCCTGAGTTTTCGTAGGTTCAAGACGATTCGGGGTGTACTCATCGCATCCATCGCGGTGGTGATTGGGATGTGGCTTGAGCGCTTGATTATTGTCGTTCCATCGCTCGCAAATCCAAGAATGGAGCTTCCCTTCGGCATTTATATCCCCACCCTGGTTGAGTGGGCAATGTTCGCCGGGGGTGTAGCGGTCTTCGCCTTGGGACTCATGGTATTTGCAAAATTCTTCCCGCTCATTTCGATTTGGGAAATCGAAGAAGGCCGGAAGCACGGAGTCAAAGAAGTTGAAGAACGTATTCAGAGCTATCTACCCGGCAAGCAACGTACGCCGTCATGAGGAACCACGATTAAACAAACAGCAGAAGCCGGAATCCACTAAATTACTAATCAGCCTAATCTTCAGAAGGAACTTCGCCATGAGAACGTCTCGCACCATTCTTGCTGTCTTGGTTTGTGCAGTAGTCTTTCTGTTTTCGACGCAGGCACAGAACAAGTACATAGGGACGAAAATGTGTGGGATGTGTCACAAGACGGAAAAACAAGGAAAACAACTAGATATATGGCAGAAAAGCAAGCACGCCGAAGCTTATAAGACGCTCACAACAGCCAAGGCGAATGAGTTTGCCAAGGCAAAGGGGCTCACGAAACCCGCTGTGGAATCGCCGGAATGCTTGGAATGTCATACGCTCGGAAAAACTGTCGACGCAAAGCTTTTTGAGAAGTCGTTCGACATCAAGGAAGGCGTGCAGTGTGAAGCATGTCATGATGCTGGCTCTCAATACAAGACGTTGGCGGTCATGAAGGATAAAGCGAAGTCAGCTGCTGCGGGATTGAGATTGTACAAGGACAATGCCGAGATTGAAAACCAATGCAAGACCTGTCACAACGAAAAGAGCCCCGCGTACAAGCCATTCAAGTTTGAGGAACTGTGGGCGAAGATCAAGCACCCAGTTCCTAAAGCAGGATGATTCTCCTGCGCGGCAACGAAGCTTCACAGCAACGTCGTCCGGGGGGGAGCGGCGCTGCCCGATCAGCGCAGCGCCGTTTCTGCCAGAAGATTTTCGCGGTAGGCTCCAATGGACAAGAATACGGTAGGGAAGTCGATTGGGGTGTGGTTCATCGTTTTCGGTGTAGCTTTACTCAATGGGGTGGTCCAGGGCTCGTTCCTCAGACCTCGTGTGGGGGAGCATATGGCACACGTCTTGAGCATGCTTGTCCTCATGATCGTCGTGCTGATGTGTTCCTCCATTCTGGTGAACCGGTTCTTGAAACAGTACGTAAACAGGGACTTATTCATCATCGGTCTGTTGTGGGTCACACTGAGCGTGAGTTTTGAGCTCCTGATCGGCCGCTACGTTCTTGATCTGCCGTGGGCAACGATGGTCCACGACTATAACCTGTTTGCCGGAAGAGTCTGGATTCTCGTTCTCACAACTGAGATGATCGGTCCGTGGTTCATGGCGTCAAACAAGCGGTAGGGGTACAGGAACGACGATTTTCCTTGACCCTCAGGATGAAAAGTGGCTACATTTGCGACAAGCATGGCTAACGTGGTGATTGAAAGCTGCCCTCGTCACCCCGGATGACCATGCTGATCCCGGCGTGGTGCCCCTTGCCAGTGCAGAATTCACAATCTCACCCTGGCTGATCCGGGCACGCTGACTTTACCATTCACCATTCCTTACTGGAACATTATGAAAAATCTGTTTCGCTTACTGCCTCTTCTCTTTCTCTCTGTTTCTTTTCTTTTTGCCCAACGTCTCCAGGTGCGGCTGGTGACTTCAGGATATGCTTGGGAGCGCCAGGACACTGTCGGACAATCGTCGCAGCATCTTTTTGGGTATCAGACGATTCAGCTTTCGCTGGCGGGCCAGAACCTCGCGTTTCATACCTATATCCAAGGTTTCAATGATTTTACTGGACCCGTGAAAAACGATCCTCTTGTCCGCCTGTACAATTTGTACCTCAAGTGGACGAACATCGCAGACGTCGCCGATGTCACTCTCGGACGCCAAGCAGTCTTCGCGGGAGTGGGCAACGGAACACTTGATGGCGGCACGGCCGCCATAAAGTTGTTCGATTCACGATTGAAGGTGTTCGGCTACTACGGCCTGTTGCCTGCTCCTCGACAAAAGGCCGAGCTGATTGCTGACAAGAAGAACAATTTCATGACCGGCGGGCAGCTCGTCGTCGCTCCACTCGACTTCGCTCAACTCTCCGTCAGCTATATGAAGAAGCACATCAAGCCAGAAACGTATATCGGGCTGCGGCGCGATTCGCTATTCAATCCCTATCCGGTTGAGATCAAACCAAGCGCAACCGCAGAAGAATACGTCAGCGGCGATGTGAGCCTCGACTATCACGAATGGGTCTCAGGATATGCACGGTATGACTACGACGTCCTTCGGGAAAAAATGTCCCGATTCCAGCTCTTCGCGCGGTGGAGACCGTTTGAGTCTCTTAGCGTCAAGGCCCTAAAGCCGTTCGGTCTCACCGCTGAATACGTTCAGCGCGAGCCACGGCTTTCCTTCAACTCGATTTTCTCCGTGTTTGCCTACAACACACTCAAGGAATATGAAGTCGGAGGTGAGTATGCGATCACGCCGACGTGGCAGGTGTTTGCGAAATATGGATCTGTTTCCTATGGCGACGACGATTCGAAGCGGGTGACGCTGGGAGCGAACGGCGATCATATTTCTGTTAGCTTGACGCGAAATGTCGGCTATTCGGGTGAACTCAGCGCGGCTTCCGCCAGCGCCGGCTATCCCTTCCTCGAGAATAAGCTCATGCCGACACTGATGGTGAGCTATGCTCAGTACAAACTCAACGAAAGCGCCTCAAAGCTCGATAATGCGCTTGCCGTCGCGTTGGGGTTGGTGTTCCGTCCAATGCCGGTATTGTCGTTGGATACGCAGGGCCAATGGATCCAGAGCAAGATCTACAAGAACGATCTGCGGTTGTTTGTTCGAGTTAGCTATCTGTTTAGTCAACAACTAGGAATTTTCTGAGACCCCTATGATTACGACCAAGCGATCACCTCGACTATCTGTACGCCATCTTTACTCATTGTTCACAATTGGCGTTGTGGGTGTTCTCGGGTTCACGATGATGAGCACCTCGCGTGAAACCTCTGAGCCCCAGGAACTCACCCAGTCAATCAAGTTCTCGCACCGTTTTCACGTGAAGGAGGCTGGGGTGGCGTGCGCAGACTGTCACACGGAGGCAACGAAGAGCAAGCTCTCATCGGACAACCTCTTGAGCAAGCACGACAACTGCCAGAGTTGCCACGAAGAGCAGCTCAGCTCAAAGTGCACGTATTGCCACACGAGCGACGACCAATCGACCTATACGGCCACCGAGCTTCCGAAGCGCAACCTCCTCTTCTCGCACGAGTTTCATATCGGGGAGCAGAAGGTTGAGTGCGAAACGTGCCACAAGGGTGTCGATCAGGCAGAGATAGGTGTTTCCATCCAGCTGCCGGATATGGCGACCTGCTACACGTGTCACAATGATGTGAAGGCATCCAATGCATGCGAAACGTGCCACACCGACCTGACGGCGTTGCGGCCCAAAGAACATAACCGAACGAATTTTGTGCGGGAACACAAGTTCACTGCCCGACTTTCAACTGCAACGTGCGCTTCGTGCCACACACAGGAATCGTGCATCGACTGTCACAACGGCACCGATCTGGTAAAGGTTGATGTTCCGGGCAGGGACTTGGCCTCACCGCGGGCTCCTCGACTTACCGCCATTGATCGCGGTCAGACTATGAGATTGGAAAAAGTGCACGATTTGAATTTCCGGTTCACGCACGGAATCGCCGCAGCAGGCAAAACATCGAATTGCCAGACGTGCCACAACCAGCAAACATTCTGCGCAACGTGCCATGCTGCTGGCGGAAACGTGAATCAGCTCAAGTTCAAACCTGCGACACATATGCAAGGCGGCTTTGTCACGATTGGTGTTGGGAGCGGAGGAGGTATGCACGCCACACTTGCCAAGCGAGACATTGAAAGCTGCGCCTCGTGTCATGACACTGAAGGTGCCGATCCGGTTTGCATTACATGCCATATGGATCCCGACGGGATCAAAGGCAATGATCCAAAATCGCATGCGCGTGGATTTATGATAGGCGAAAACGGGTTATGGCACAGCGACCCTGGTTCACCCTGTTACACCTGCCACACAGACGCAAATGCGCGCATTGACGGCGTGCGCGGTCGAGGATTCTGCGGTTACTGCCACAAGTAGACGGAAAACGAACATGAACAACACACAGACTGCTCACAGTATGATTCTGCTGCTCACCGCGCTCGTTGTGATTGTTGCCGGATGCAGCGAGCTTAAAGACACTCTGCCAAACGCATCCACAGCTTCGCTTAGCGTTCACCCGGATGGATGGACCACGCCTGCCTCCGCGAACTTTCACGGCAAGTCGATCCGTGAGGATAGTTGGGATATGCGCTCATGTCAGACGTGTCACGGCAAGGTGTACGACGGCGGAATAGCGAAAGCTTCATGCCGAACATGCCACAGCAAGCCCGCAGGGCCAGAGAACTGCACAACGTGTCACGGAGGTCTGAATAATGCGCCGCCTCGCGATCTCAGCGATAGGACAGATCGAACGGTGACGAGCGTAGGCGCTCATCAGACCCATGTGCTGGGAACTTCGTTCGCGGCGGCAGTATCCTGTGCAGAATGCCACTCGGTTCCATCAACTGTCTACGATTCAGGCCACGTGGACTCGGGGAGCCCAGCTGAAGTGGTTTTCAACGGCGCGATCAGCAATATGAGGACCGGGGTCGTTCCCGGTGGGCCGAGGGTTACTCCCCAACCGACCTACAATCCTTCTTCTGCAAGATGTTCAAACACGTA
>JBBTCR010000413.1:7912-9689 GCA_038043105.1 Bacteroidota bacterium | reverse complement strand
AAGAGCACCTCACTGGTCTTGCCGCCGCGTACGTTTCCTTCGAGCGTCGTGCTCGGCTGTAAGAGGAGGACTTCTCGAAACGAAGACACGGGCAGCTTCTCCAGCTTGACTTCTCCAAATGAAAATGCCGTCGCTGCAAGATCTTTCTGGATGAGCGGCCTCTCTGCGCGAACCTCCACAGCCTCCATTTCAAGAGTTGTCTCCTCCAGGTCGATATCCATTCGCGTGCGAAGGTCCGGCAAGATCGTGACATTCTTCATCACGATGGACTTGTAACCGATGATGCTGAAACGGACCTCATAGACTCCCGCCCGGACGTTGTTGATGCGATACAGGCCCTCAGCGTTCGTTGAGGTGCCGTACAGCGTTCCAACAATAGCGACATTGACGCCGACGAGAACCTCCTTCGTTTGCTTGTCACGAATCAGTCCCTCAAGAATTCCCGTTGTGCCTCGCAGCGGAGTGGTGTAGGCAAGCGGCGCAAAGAGTGAAAATAGCACTCCTGCAGAGACGCCCAGACTCAAATGCCGAAGTTGCTTTAGGGAACCATCTTTCATAGGTCGCACCTCACCAAGCGTTCACATCGCCTCTGAAAGCCGACCTCCGCTATTGACCCGCATTTTGCGGCCAATAGTTGACACAGGGTGGCCTCGTTACGATTTCAGGGCAAACTTTCACGGAGACGAAGTTTGTCACATAGCAAAAAGTAAAAACCGTCGATCCCACCGCAACCGGCGCGGTTCGTTCGAAAACCTTGAGGCTGCCCTGCAATACCAGATCTTCAAGGCGTGCGAGCTTTCGTTCCTTGCAGGTCTTGTCCTGGAAGTACGTGAAAAAGTCAGCAAGATCTCTCCCGATGTCATCAATGATTTTGTTCTCAGGGAAGTCCCAGGTCACTCTGAACACTATCGTCTCTCTGGGATCAATTCTTATGACGCCTCTGCTGGGATTGTAGCCTCGAGCCGAGACGAGATCAAGGCTGCTGAGAGAAAACGTCTTCCGAATGTTCGGATCCCTAGCAAAGAAAATCTCGATCGTCCCCTTCAGTGACGCGGGGCTTTCAAGGGTTTCATCAAAAATGTTCGTGACGTAGAGGTAGACCCTGAGCGAGTGTTCGGTATCACTCAGCCAGTACTCACCTTCGATCCTCCCGATGAACAGCTTATCAGGTTCTTGATACGGTGGAAGCGGTTCATCGCAGGGACCCAAAGCGAGCGTGAGAGTCAATCCAAGGAGGGCGAGCGGGACATCCCGCCAACGCGTGAGGGGAGGTCGCAGTGACCGACTCGCGCGTTTCAAACGTGAGGCAATATCGAGCCTTGGCAAACGCATCGCAGTTTCTCCGCGTTTTTCAGGGAACCCAAATCCTCAAGGCTATTTTTCCGGCTTCATCTGCGGGAAGAAGATGACGTCGCGGATTGAATCCTTGTTTGTCAAAAGCATCGTGAGCCTGTCGATGCCGATACCGAGACCCGCTGTCGGGGGCATCCCATATTCCAGCGCACGGAGGAAATCCTCATCGAGAACCTGTGCCTCTTCATCACCTCGAGCACGCAGCTTCATCTGTTCCTCAAACCGTGCCCGCTGATCGATTGGATCGTTGAGCTCGGAGAACGAGTTGAGGATCTCCTGTCCATTCACGATCGCTTCGAAACGCTCTGCCAGGCCACTCTCCAAGCGGTGTTTCTTTGCCAGTGGGGACATTTCCATCGGATAATCGGTGATGAATGTCGGCTGAATGAGATACGGCTGTGTTTTGACGCCGAAGATCTCATTG
>JBBTCR010000413.1:0-7902 GCA_038043105.1 Bacteroidota bacterium | reverse complement strand
ATCCCCCCCGGACCCATCGACGGCTGGAGCTCCACGTGAAGCTCCTGCGCAATCGTCCGGAGTTCCTTCTCTGACTTGCCCCGTAGATCTTTTCCCGTGAATTCCTTGATCGCATCGAACATCGTCGTGCGCTTCCAGGGAGGAGTGAAATTGACCTCATTTCTGCCGAGCGTTGCAGTCGGTTTTCCATTGACGGCCAGAGCAATTGCATAAACCAACTGCTCGGTCAACTCCATCATCCACCGGTAGTCCTTGTAGGCCACGTACAATTCGAGCATCGTGAACTCGGGATTGTGCGCGCGGTCCATCCCCTCGTTCCGGAAATCCTTCGAGATCTCGTACACACCGTCATAGCCGCCGACGATGAGGCGCTTCAGATACAGCTCATCAGCTATCCGGAGGTAGAGGTCAACGCCCAGCGTATTGTGGTGCGACGTGAACGGCCGGGCCGAAGCACCGCCGTACTTCGGCTGAAGGACCGGAGTTTCCACTTCCAGATATCCCCGTTCATCGAGGAACTTGCGCATGGCAGAGATGATCTTCGCTCGCTTGACGAACACCTCTCGCACATCAGGGTTCACAATCAAATCGACATACCGCTGACGGTAGCGAAGCTCCTTGTCCGAAAACGGATCGTAGATCGCTCTGTTGCCGTGTTCGTCCACCTTCTCCTTGACGATCGGCAATGGTCTGAGAGATTTCGAGAGAAGAGTCAATTCCTGAGCATGAACGGAGATCTCCCCCATTTTCGTACGGAAGATAAATCCTTTTACCCCAATTATGTCCCCAATATCCATCAGCTTGAATGCGTCGTAGACGACGCCCAAGTCATCTTTCTTCAAGTAGATCTGGATTTTGCCTTGGGAATCTTGGATGTGGCAGAAAGATGCTTTCCCCATTCTGCGCAGCGACATGATCCTCCCGGCAACAGAAACATTCCGGGATGTGCTGCCATCTTTGAAGCTCGCGACGATTTCAGCCGAGAAATCCCTCCTATCGAATTCGCAGGGATAAGGGTTGATGCCGAGCTTCTTCAGTTCTTCCAACTCTTCGCGGCGGCGCAGCATCAAGACATTGAGTTCTTCTTGATTGGAAGCCTGTGAAGGCGTACGCTGATGCGGATCTTGAGTTTCAGGCATAGGAACGATGGCTGCTTAGGAGGATGTTTGCTTGATCTAACACTTCTAAGGGAAATCTAGCGCAAATTTCTTCGAGGGACAACCTTTGGCTGACAGATGCACTCACGGGGTGCGCTTTTCGGACGGATACGAGGGGAGCTCCAAGCGATCAGGATGCACTCTGCCAAAGAGCGCTGTAATCTCATACATCTTCAGGGCATGCTCCGGCTTCACCTGATCCCACGAGAATCGCCACTCCCAATTGCCAAAGACCGTTCCGGGGTAGTTCATGCGAGCATCTGTATCGAGACCGAGCACGTCTTGAAATGGGAAGATGGCAAGATCCGCCACGGATCGTGACGCCAGCCGTATCAGGTCAAGATGGATGTCCTGTCCGTTGGCGCAGCAATATTTCCGGACGAAGGCTGTCTCCCGCTCTGTAGCAGTTGCGAACCATCCTCGCGTTGTGTCGTTGTCGTGTGTGCCGGTATACACCACGGAGTTGTGCTCATACCGATGAGGGAGAAATGGACTGTCGGGGCCTCCGACAAAGGCAAATTGAAGGACTTTCATGCCGGGAAACTCGAACTGGTCCCGCAGCTTGATAACGTCAGGAGTGATGACTCCGAGATCCTCCGCGATGATCGGAAGTCTTCCGAGCTTCCTCTGGACTGCTTTGAAAAGTCTGGAGTTCGGTCCCTTCGCCCAGCGTCCGCGAACCGCTGTTTTCTCCGAAGCAGGAATTTCCCAGTAGGCTGCAAATCCGCGGAAATGGTCGATGCGTGCGATATCGACAAGAGTGAAGGTCCTTCGGAATCGGTCAATCCACCAGCGGTAACCGTCCTTTTCCATTCTCGACCAACGATAGAGCGGATTGCCCCAGCGCTGACCTGTTTCGCTGAAATAGTCAGGAGGCACTCCGGCCACAAAGGTCGGACGCCCATTCTTGTCCAAATAGAATAACTCAGGATGCGACCAAACATCAGCACTATGATGAGCAACGAAAATCGGAATGTCTCCGACGATGCTGATGCCCCGTTCGTTGGCGTACTTCTTCACCTTTGACCATTGACGGAAGAACCGCCACTGTGTGAATTTCCAAAACCGAATCTCACTGCTCAACTCTTGACGAGCATGCGCAAGCGCCTTCAACTTCCGCTGGGCGTAATCTTTTTCCCATCCGCTCCACTCGACTCCGTTGAAATGCACGTTCAATGCCTGAAAGAGAGCGAAATCCTCCAACCACAATCGCTGCTCCTTGCAGAACGATTCGAACTCGGCGAAGTCGGTCGGACGCGGTTTAGCAAAGAAGCGCTCGGCGGCGCAACGAATTCTCTCCAGTCTATAAGGGGTGACATTGGTGTAATCGACGCGATGTTGCGGAAAATTGGGAACTGGAGAGAGATCCGACGCTGAAATCCATCCTTTGGCGATCAGATCTTCGAAACCAATGAGCAAGGGGTTGCCGGCAAACGCCGAGAGCGCCATGTAAGGAGAATTGCCGTATCCGGTCGGCTCGAGGGGAAGCACTTGCCACACCTTTTGGCCCGCGACGACCATCCAGTCGATGAAATGGAGTGAGACGTCACCCAGATCGCCGCATCCATAGGGACCCGGCAGTGAGGTTGGATGTAACAAGATTCCGCTGTTGCGAGGAAAGCGCATATTCTCTACGATGTGAGTCCAGCTAGTTGCTTCAGATACTTGACCTCATTTTGAGTGAGGAATCTCCACCTCCCACGTGCCAGTCCTTGAGTGGTAAGACCGCCGAACGAAACTCGCTCCAACCCCTTCACATCGTATCCAAGGGTTTCAAACATCCTCCGCACCTCACGATTGCGACCCTCGGCAAGTGAAACCAGCAGTTCCCGGTGTTTCGTGCCTGGAAGAGCAATAATCTCACGAGGCCTCGCAAGACCGTCTTCTAACCGAACTCCGCGCTTCAACTTCCTGAAGTCCTCATCGAGGATCCCTCGCTCGAGACGAACACGATAAACGCGCTCAATCTCACGCTTGGGATGTATCAGCGCATTGGCAAATTCGCCATCATTGGTCAGAAGCAGCACTCCCGTCGTGTTGCGATCCAATCTACCAATGGGATAAATCCTGTCGCGGACGCGGACGTAGTCTAAGACCGTCACACGCCCCTTCTCGTCACTGACCGTGGTGATACAGTCTTTGGGTTTATTCAAAACGATATAGTACAGCTTGTGCTGAATCTCAACCGGTTGGCCGTTGACGGTGACACGGTCTTTCAAGGGACGGATCTTCGTTCCGAGCTCCTGGACGAGCTTGCCATTGACCTTGACAACACCGGAAAGAATGAGCTCATCATTCTTACGTCGCGATCCAACCCCCGCGAGTGCAAGAAATCTGTTTAACCTAACAGCTTCCTCATGAACCCCTGAATCTTCTCTTTCCACGTTTGCCATCGAGTCTTTGGTTGGAGGGTGGTGTGCTGATCAGAGGACTGTCCCGTCGGCATCTCAGCTTGCGAATGGTGTTCCAGTACAGAACGGTCCAGTGTGATTGAGGGGAGAACGCTTGAGGGCTCTTCGGTCACTTCAACGCCAGATCCAGCCGGCAACGGTTGATCTTCCTTCATATGTTCTGCAGCTTCTTGCTGCTCAGGCCTACTAATCGCGCCCGAGGTAAGTTGCTCGAACTCGGCTAGCGGTTCTCGCAGTATATTCGAGTCACTCCCTTCATCTGCTGTCTCTTCCGTTTCTGAGGGTCCTGCAGACTGGATCTCACCAACTGCCTCTGTCTCAGACTCCGTTTCCGATAGACCACTCACAATCGGCTCGCCGAAATGGGTAACGGGACCGCTTGCGTCAGCAGGCATCGCGCTTTCTGCTTCGATCTTAACGGGCTCCTCGTGCGCTTTCTCTTCCGTCATACGAGCTGCTGAGTCCGCAAATGGTAGTTGGTCAAGTGCAGTTGACAGATCGATACTCTCGACTTCAAGATCAGGAGCTTGCTCTGGAGGCGGGAATTCGAGTTTCTCACTCTTGGGAACGGTCTCGGAGACGTTTTGAGGAGCCTCGGATGGAGAAATGCTTTTTTCGGTACTCTCTGATACCGCAGCCGACCATGTTAAGTCCGTCGAAACCGGTGGCGCCTCCTCTACTTGTCTCTCGGATTGATCTTCACCCTCTCGTACTTTGAGATCCCGAATCCTCTTCCTCGGGATGATCTTGACTTCATCATCGAGGCCTGGCTTTCTCTTCGGAATGTGGGGTAGCCGTGATTTAAATTCCTCCTCCTTCTTCTCCTGAAGACCCTGTTGAGCTTCGAGCATTCGTCGTTCTGTCTCGAACTGGCTCTCACCGAGGATTTCCTCGATTTCCCGCGGACGCGGCAGATCGGTTACATCATTGAGACCAAAGTGCTTCAGGAACTCCTTCGTCGTTCCGTAGAGCAGGGGGCGTCCGACCGTCGTCGCACGACCGACGATGGTCACCAGAACCTTCTCCAGAAGCGTTTTCAGCACATAGTCACAGTTCACGCCCCGGATCGATTCGATCTCCGGCTTCGTGACCGGCAGCCTGTAAGCAATGATCGCAAGAGTCTCAGTTGATGGCTGAGAGAGCTTTCTGCGAGCTTGTTCTCGGTAGAGCTTTCCAAGCCATTCAGCGTACGCGGGGAGGGTAGCGAACTGATAACCGCCGGCAATTTGGATAATGCGATAAGGCTTGTCTGCAGCTACGTACTCGCTGTTCAGCTCCTCTACGATCCGGGTGATTTCGTCCGGCTCGATTTGCCGCAACTCTCCATCGAGGCCCTGATATTCATACATCGCCTGAATCTGCTTGATGGACAGCGACTCCTGTGCCGCAAAGACCAAGCCTTCGATGAGGCTCTTCAGCGTAGTTGGGACTTGAAGAACAGTCGTTTCCGTTGTCGTGCCAGTCTCTGCCATCGGTCTTTAGTTGACGTTACGCATGATGGAGACCTCGCCAAACGGTTGAGCCTGCCGCACGATGATCCTCTTCGCACGAATCAATTCGAGCAAGGCGATGAAGGTCACGACGATCCGGATTTTTTCCTGCATATCCTTGACCAACTCATAGAATGTTGCCTCCGATCTCCGAGCGAAGTAGCCAAGAATGTACTCGATCTGTTCATCGATCGTAACGTTAGGTCGGAAGATCTCATGCACGAACTTCTTCGGCATCCGTTCGATGGCGAATTTGAACGACGCAATCAGATCAAACAGAGACACATCCCTCAACGAGCTATCCTCCTCCTCTTCCATCACCACTCGGGGGTCGGACTCATGGTATCCCCGATAAAACACTTTACGCTGTTCCTCCTCGCGTACTGACATGGCCGCGCCGGCTTCCTTGAACCGTTTGTACTCCACTAACCGTTTGATAAGGTTTGCACGTGGATCCGCCTCTTCCTCCTCGCCAGGCTCCGGCGGCAGAAGCATCTTCACTTTGATCTGCATGAGCTCCGCCGCCATCACGACAAATTCACCGGCAATCTCCAGGTCGAGGAACTCCATGTAGTGGACATAATCTAGGAACTCCCTCGTAATCCGCGAGATCGGGACGTTGTAAATATCCAGCTCGTCCCGCTTGATGAAGAACAGCAGCAGGTCTAACGGTCCTTCGAACTCGTGAAGCTTAACAGTATACATAGCGTGTCAGCAGTCAGCTTTCAGCGATCAGCTTCTTCAATGGTCAATTATCTTGTTTGCCTTCCAAACATGCAACTTGAAACGGAGAATTCGCGATCCAGACTCTGAACCCAGAACTCGGAACTTGAAACTTCTTTCATCCTAATCGCATCGCCGCATGCACTTGGCTCATCGTCTGCTGCGCGACGGCGCGGGCTCGCTGCTCTCCATCATGCAAAATGGATTTCACTTCATCGAGATGCGATTCATAGTACGCGCGCTTCTCCCGATGTGGTGCCAACGTATCGATAATCCGGTTTGCACACTTCATCTTGCAGTCAACGCATCCCAGTTCCCCACTTTCACATCCTGTCCGAATTTCAGGGACTCGCGCAATGTTGAACTTGTTATGATACGCGAATACAAGGCAGATGTCCGGGCGACCGGGGTCTCCCTTCCGAACCTTTTGCGGGTCCGTCACCGCACTCCGCATTTTGTTCTTGATCTCTTCGGGCGAATCAGCCAGCAAGATCGTGTTTCCAAGCGACTTGCTCATCCGCCGCCCGTCCAGCCCCGGCAAACGCGCAAACTGGGTCAGCTTTCCCTCCGGCTCCGGGAACACCGGCTTCTCGGCGCAATACAGAGCGTTGAACCGCCTGGCGATCTCACGCGTAATCTCGATATGTGGCATCTGGTCTTCGCCGACGGGAACTACGTCTCCTTTGTAAAGTAAGATATCTGCCGCCTGCAGGACCGGATAGCCCAGGTGTCCATATGCTATGTTTTCCATCTCGAGGTCGCGAACCTGCTCCTTAAGGGTCGGATTTCGCTCCAGACGAGATGTTGTGATCAACATCGAAAATATCAGATGCAGCTCGGAATGCTCTTTGATCTGCGACTGCCGGAACATCGGGCTCAGCTTCGGATCGAGGCCGGCCGCAAGCCAATCAATCAGCATGTCAATAGAGTTTTGGTAGATGCTCGAGCTGTCGGGATCCGTTGTCAGCGAATGATAGTCAGCGATGAGATGGAAGTTTTGATATTCACCCTGAAGAGAAACCCAGTTCTCAAGCGCGCCGACGAGGTTGCCGAGATGGAGCTTTCCCGTGGGGCGCATGCCGCTGAGAATGACCTTTTTCCGTTGACTCAACTCGTGTTCCGAACTCCTTTCACTGCAGCTATCAGCCCTCAGCTATCAGCTTTCAGCTACAACAATAGAAGAAGGCTGAAGCCTGACAGCTCCTTAGTTCATAAACAGATAGGGCTTCCATCGGTCGTCGACGCTGCCGACGAAATCCCGAATGAACATGACATGATTGGGTCGAATGGGCCTGCGGACGAGGCTCATTTGGGCTTCGCTGGGGAGCCGGTCCCCCTTCTTGTTGTTGCACCTGACGCACGCGCAGACAAGATTCTCCCACGCGTCCTCACCACTTCGCGCTTTCGGTACAACATGGTCGACCGTTAATGGGACATCCCCCCGACCGCAGTACTGACATCTATGCCCATCGCGCCGCAAAATGTTTTTCCTTGAGAGTACGATCTTCTTGAAGGGGACGCGGACGTAGACAGAAAGGCGAACGATGCTCGGGAACGGCATCGTCAACGACACGGAATGCAGAAACCTACCATCAGAGGCTTCAATCAATTCAGCTTTTCCGAGGTAAAGAAGGATGACTGCTTTCTTGATGTTGCAGACGCTAAGGGGCTCATAGTTGTGGTTCAGCACGAGCACCTTACGGTTCATTTTTCCGTTAGAACTTCCAGATTGAGCTGCTGCGCTGAAGTCTTTAGCACCTCCTTAAGTCACCAAATATCGGCCTGAACTGAACAGTTTCTTGAAGGTTCTGTGATTACCCCTTGCAAAATATAGCCAATTGCCTAGAGAGAGTCAAGGTAGGAAACCGAAGAATAAGGTGAAAAAGTCCCGCCCTTACGCAATCTTCCTCCCACCCCGACCGCATGCCGGACGGGCATTCTGCAATCCCCAAGAGCAGTAGTCAGCAGCCTTGAGTCACGACCAATACAGGTTCAACCATTGGAGTTTGGAGTTTCGAGTTGAAAGTTTGCAGTCCCGAGTTTTCCGCCGGGGGCGCCCGCCCGAACGACCCGTCCGAACGGCGCCCGCTCGAACGACGGAGTCGGGCGAGTAGCCGGGCG
>JBBTCR010000412.1:0-6342 GCA_038043105.1 Bacteroidota bacterium | reverse complement strand
TCTGGTCAGTCGGCCCGAGACCCAGTCCTACCGCCCACACTTGGCTCACTTAAGCTTGCCAACAAACTGACGGGGAGAGACGCGCAGGGTATGATCGATCGTCTTCACGACAAGAGTGTGACGCCGGTGAATAGCGTTGTTGGGCATTACGCCGCCGCTGCGGGGGAAGCAACACTCTACGTGTCGGTGTACCGAATGGACGCTGAGGCCGCCTCCACATTCAAGAAGATGGCGGATCGGATTAGAACAAGAAATCAGGTGTTCACGCACTATCAGGAACGAAGTTTCTGGGGTCAGACTGTCGCACGATGTTACGGTTTGGGTCAGGCCCATTACTTTTTCTCTCGCAACAACCATCTCTACTGGCTGGGCGCCGACTTCGAGGTAGCTCAGGCGGCGCTGCAGAGCCTTCTTGGAAAGGTCTCTCAAGCAAAGAAGCAACAATGAAATCGGTTGCGAAAGCTCTCCTGTACGGGCTAGCCGTTTGGGTAATCCCATTCGTAGTTGCGATAATGATTTTCCCACTCAGAGAATCAGACCGGCCGCTGTTTGAGTCGATTATGCCGGTCGCGGTTACGCTGGCTGTCGTGTTCTTTGCAAACAGATACTTTCTCGGCGTCGAGGGAGCGTTCGTTCGAGAAGGGATCCTTCTTGGCGCACTGTGGCTTGTGATAAGCATGGTGATTGATCTCTTCATGTTCAGCTGGGGTCCTGTGAAAATGTCTTTCGTGGACTACGTGAAGGACATCGGCATCACCTACCTCCTTATGCCCGTGATAACGGTCGGTATGGGTCAGTTGTTGCGGCGAAAAGTGGCTCGGTAGACCTCAAGCGTTGGCAGGTTCATTTTGGTATTGACCGCCTGAAACTTTCTATATTATCTGCAGTAGAAGTGCGAAGCAGATAGTCTGGCATCGAAAAATGGCCGAAGCGTTGAAACTCGGAATTTTTCTCGTCGTATCGGCTGCGATTGTTGCCCTCTCGTGGAAATCGCTGAGGAATCCGCGCTTCCACGGATTTTTCCGGTTCTTTGCTCTCGAATTCATCCTTCTTCTGATCCTCTTCAACATCGAGCACTGGTTCGTTGAACCGTTTGCGCCGCGGCAAATTGCATCTTGGATGCTCTTGTTGATTTCACTCTTGCTGGCAATGCAGAGCTTCTATCTTTTTCGTCGTCTTGGCAAACCCGGCGGTCGCGTGGAGGGCTCGCCAAACCTGAAATTTGAGAACACGACACAACTCGTGAGGTCAGGCGCCTACAAGTACATCCGTCATCCCATGTATTGCTCACTCCTTCTGTTTGCCGGGGGCGCTTTCTTGAAGGATGCTTCAACTCTTTCCACGATTCTGGCGTTCGGTGTTCCCATATTCTTGTATGCAACCGCCAAAGTTGAAGAGCGGGAAAACATCCAAAGGTTCGGGAAAGAGTATGAAGAGTACATCAAAGGGACAAAGATGTTCCTTCCTTTCCTGTTCTGAGGACAGATTTCTCCAAATTTGGAATCCCACGAGAAAATCCGCGTGAGCGTCCCAAGTGCTTGCATCAAATCTGGCGAGAGCTGGTTCTTTCTCCTTGAGTTGATCTCGTAGTCACTTCACGCTTTCAATCCTGCCCTCCGCGCAATTCCTCCGGTTGCCAACTGAGGCCGCTCGCGAAATGCGATTCGTCCGCGCAACTTCATCGTTGATCAAAATTCAGTAGACTTGGAAGGTCAAAGTTGTTAGATTTAGTGAGTTTGGCTGCTCGCCTATCGACTTTGTCCAGGCTGGAACTACAGCCTCAGGAGAATCGCCGGACTAGCCTTTTGCCCAACGAGGAACCATCATCGTATGTCACAGAACCGGCGCTGAGGAATTGGGTGGTCTCTCTCAGGCTGGAATTGGTCGTTGCAGGTTGCCAGCAAAAGCGTGATATTCTGAGGCAAATCGGGCGGCTAGAAGCACGGACGAGAACTATCATCTCACGCAAAGACGCCCCGCCAGATTGCGCCCGCCCGAACGACTCGTCGTTCAGTCGGGCGGGTAGCGGGCTGGCGAGGCGCGAAGGAAATATTCCATAAACTTTTATATCAGCTTTGCGTCCTTCGGGGCTTTGCGTGAGACTTCTCGGCCAGATCTCCAGCGACCGACTGAGCGTTTGATGATGAATTTCGAAACAAAAGGAAAGAAAATACTCAGCGTGGTTCGTCCCATTGCCGGATGCTTGGGAGGTGAGAGGGCTCTCTGGACATTCTGTGCGCTCGTGATCTCGATAAGCACTGCGCAGGCGCAAGGCGGAGCGAGTGCGGCCGATCCTCCATCAGTGCAGGTGATGAAGATCGAAGGAAGGATTCAAATAGACGGGAGGCTTGATGAGGAAGGCTGGCAGAAGGCTGTCGTCTTGGACCGCTTCATCCAGCGGGAGCCGCACGAAGGCAGCCCGAGCTCAGAACGAACCGAGGTGCGAATTCTCTTCGACCAGCACAATCTCTACATCGGCTTCCGTTGCTGGGACTCGGAAGTGGGCAGGATTGTTGCAAACGAGATGCGTCGCGATGCTGATCTTTTGAACAATGATTGTGTGGAGATCTATCTCGACACATATCATGACCATCGGAATGCATTCTACTTCTGCACAAACCCGTTAGGTGCCCAGCGCGATGGAATCATCACGGCTGATGTCAATGATGAGGAGCAGAATTGGGATTGGAACGGCGTCTGGGACAACGCGTGCCTCATTGATTCTTCAGGTTGGACAGCGGAACTGGCGATCCCATTCCAGACGCTCAGATTTCATGACGCTGGTGATCTCGTTTGGGGCATCAATCTTGCCCGTTTCATCCCGCGCAAACGAGAAGAGGCGTTTTGGTCTCCCATCTTGCGTGACTATGGGTGGTGGGGGAAATATCGGCTCTCTGTCTCTGGACATCTCAATGGCCTTCGTCAGATGCAGCAACCGGGAAACCTGGAGCTGAAGCCGTTCGCACTCACGGGGGTACAACGTGATTTTGAAGCGGGCCTTCCGTACGAGAGAAAACTGAATGTCGGTTTGGACGCTAAGTATCACCTGACCTCCAACCTGACTGCGGACATCTCCTGGAAGACAGATTTCGCTCAGGTCGAGGCCGACCAGGAGCAGGTCAACCTCACGCGGTTTGAGCTTCTGTTCCCCGAGAAACGCGACTTCTTCTTGGAGGGGGCCGCAATGTTTCGCTTCGGAGAGCGCACGTTTTCGCCGGTTACGCCCCCAAGCGTTCTCTTCTTCAGCCGTCGCATCGGCTTGTCTGAAGACAACGAGCTGATTCCGCTCCTCGGAGGAGTGAAGGTGACAGGGAAAACCGGGAGCTTCAATGTCGGTCTTCTCAACATGCTCGCAAACCGAACAAGCTATGTCAATGAGGATAACGAGTACGTGTCGATCCCGCGAACGAACTTCAGTGTGGTGAGACTCCGCAAGGACATCCTGACGAATTCGTATGTGGGGATCATCGGGTTGAACAAAGAGTCATTGGATGATGGGAGCTACAACCGAAATATCGGAGCAGATGCAAACATTTATCTGACCCCATACGCACAGACGAGCGGGTTCGTGGCAAAGACTTTTTCTCCGGACAAGAGCGGCAACGATATGGCAGCGTACGGAGACTTCTTTTACAACGATGACTTCTGGACCTTGTATCTGGCCCAGAATACGATTCAGGACAATTTCAACCCCGAGATGGGATTTTTCCCTAGGACAGGCATTCGCACAACGCAGATCAGTCTTGGCATTTCCCCCCGCCCAAAGTTGTTCAGCATTCGACAGGTCGCGCTGTTCGAGAACTTCAGCTACATTACCAATCAAGAGAGCGAGCTGGAAAGCAGGTTGAACTACCTCGGCTTCTACTCGCTATTCGAAAGCGGCGCAACGCTTTTCGCTTTCTTCAACCAGGCGTACGAACTGCTGACGGAGGATTTTGAGATCCATGACGGCATCAACATCCTGCCAGGTGTGTATCGGTTCAACAATGTGATGAGCCAATTCGAATCGGACAAGAGTAAAGCTCTTTCCGGGATGCTGACGCTGAACATCGGTGATTTCTATGACGGGAGCATTGTTGGATTTGGACTTGGCGCAAACATCAAGTTGGGGTCACGCTTGACGTTGAATCTCCAAGGCAGCCGGAACGATGTCGAGCTTTCCAGTGGCAAATTCACGACGACGCTCATAGGGACAAGGATCCTCTACACGTTCTCACCCAAGCTTTTCGCGAAAGCGTTCGTGCAGTGGAACAGCGACAAGAACATTGTCGTTGCAAACTTTCTTGTGAATTTCATCCACACACCAGGAAGCGATCTATTCCTCGTCTATAACGAGGAAGTCGGCACCCGGGGAAGAAACCTTTACACCAACAATCGAACGCTTATGCTGAAGTTTACCTACCTCTTCCATCTCTGAAGACCTCCTCGAAATCGTCGTTCGCAGCGAGTACATGTAGGCCGCCCATTCGTCAGCTCTCTACAAATCCGTTTCCAAAATCAAGAATGTCGTATCTTTTCTGTCATTTTAGTATTGACTGAAAGTTCTGAAACTTTTATATTGCTGCTGCGTAAGTCAAAAAGAAGGAGAGACTGTCCATGGCATCAGGAGCCGACAAGAAAGAGCTCAACCAGTTCATCGAAGAAATGGGGATCGTTTTGGAACAATTGGGAGTTCCTCGGATGGCCGGAAAGATCTTAGGCTGCCTCCTGTTGTCCCGCGAACCCGAAGTGTCAACAGATGAACTTGTCGACCAGCTTCAGGCAAGCCGAGGGTCCATCAGCACGATGACTCGATTTCTCATCCAGAGGGGCTTGCTTGATCGGGTCGGACGTCCAGCCGAGAGGCGTGACTATTTTCGAATCAGGACCGGAACGTGGTCGAACATCCTCCGTGGGAGAATGGGGCAGATCATCGAATTCCACACCCTCATCGAACGGGGAATGGAGCTCGTTACTCCCAAGAATGAGCTACCGTACAAGAGACTGAAAGAGATGCACGAATTCTATGAGTTCTTTGAGCACGAGTTCCCCGCGTTGTTTGAACGGTGGGAGGAATACCAGAAGCAGAGCAGCAGGAGGTGAGAATATCATGAGACGCACACACACCGCACGGGTGGTGGCGGCTGGACTCCTGACGCTCGCCGTCGCACAGGCAGGATTCTCACAGTCGGCGGAAGAGATCATCAGGCGATCGGAGAATCTCCTGAAGGGTGTCTCGTCGAAAGGGAAGTTTCGGATGACGATTGTAACGCCCGACTACACGCGAACGATGGAAATGCGATCGTGGTGGGTCGGTGAAGAGAAGGCGCTCATCGAAATCACCGCACCGCGCCGGGAAGCCGGGAATAAGACGCTGAAGGTCAACAACGAGCTTTGGATGTATCTGCGGAACACCGAGACCACGATCAAAATTCCTCCATCCATGATGCTGCAGTCCTGGAACGGATCGGATTTCACGAACGATGATCTCGTTCGAGAGTCGAGCCTGGTTGACGACTACGCGATGAAAATCCTCTCGGACGAGGTCGTTGAAACCGAACCGTGCTGGAAGATCGAATTGCTGCCCAAGCCAACCGCTCCCGTCGTTTGGGGGAAAATCTACCATTGGGTGAGAAAGAAAGATTACCTTCCGTCACGAACGGAATATTACGATGAGAAAGGAGCTCTGATGCGTACGTTGATCTACTCGAACGTCAAGCAGTTTGGAAGCCGACGGGTGCCGTCGAAATGGCTCATGCTCAACAACATTAAGCCGGGTCATACGACTGAATTCGAATATCTCGAAGCGCAGTTCGATATCCGACTCAGCGATCGGATCTTTTCATTTCAGGAACTCGAGAAGGGACGGAACCGGTGAACCTGCTGCTGAAGCTTGGCTGGCGCAATATCTGGCGCAACAAGCGGCGATCGGTTCTGACGATCCTTGCCATTACGTTCGCGACATTCTTTACCGTGGTGATGCGCGGCCTCGGGATCGGCGTGTGGGAATACAACGTGCAAAACTCCGTGGAACTTTTCTCTGGATATTTGCAGATCCAGCGCATAGGGTATCAAGACAATCCATCTTTGAGCAAGAACTTCCCGTTCCCCGGAGATGTCGAAGCGACCATCCAGTCAGCGCAAGGAATCAAGGGCTACGCCACCCGCATCCTCGCGGATGGGTTGATCAGCTACCGAGAGAATTCGTCGGGCGCTGCGCTCTTCGGTGTTGAACCTGAGGCAGAGCGTCGGGTGTTCCGTTTTCAGCAGCGAGTCAATGCCGGCCAATTCTTCGAGGCGGGAAGCAAAGATGAAGTTGTCCTTGGCTACAAGCTCCTCGAGAATCTCAGGGCACGGATCGGC
>JBBTCR010000411.1:0-4117 GCA_038043105.1 Bacteroidota bacterium | reverse complement strand
CGTCCCCTTCCAGGGGGTGACTAGCGGTTCTCGCCCTGCAGCTCGCAGCGCTCGATCCTATAGCCCCGGGCGATCGGGCCGTCGGCGTTGATGACGCACGCCAGTCTCTTTTCGAATTCGGCCATAGTGCCCTTTCCGTCTCTCTAGGAAGCCCATGCCTGGACCAGAATAGATGCACGTCCGTATCGCCCATTGTGATTCTCAGTGGTGATTGCACCAGCAACCGAAGCGGTCCGCTAAGACACCATTGCACGTAGGCGTTGAAGGCATGACTTTATTCACAGAATTTGGCGGCCATCCGCAAATAGTGAAAGTTGCTATCGAATTGTTCCGCCATGCAGTTAAACTACTCCGAGATGGGATGCTCTAGGGAATACTTACGCCTAGCAGTGAGCGCGGACAGAAATCATGAAAACTGTTAGCGATGCGCAAGACGTGACCAACGAAAGTGACGTCGAACAAAAAATTGTATTACCACTCCTGAGCTCGGAGCCGGGTCTGGGCGTTCCACTAGTACATATCAAGTCAAAGCAGTACATCCGCCCTCTCGACATTGGAAAAGGTCGAAATAGACGTCTCGGTTTCGTGCCCGACTACTTGGTGTGGGCGAATTCACTACCCGCAATGGTCGTGGAAGTTAAACCGCCGCGAATCAAAGCAGAGGTAGCATACGAGGAAGCGCAGCAGTACGCATACGCACTCAATAGCCGATACCCCACGGGCGTAAATCCAGTCGAGTTCGTTGTTGGAATCAATGGCAGTCAGCTATTGATTGGAAATTGGGATGCGCCCCCACGGCTTCGCTTCAATGTGGCAAGCCTTGCCCAAGGTGACGCTTCCCAAGAGCTTTACAACTTCTGTGGATGGCGTGTACTTGAGGAACACGCAGCTCGTGTAACGGCGAAAATGATTCGGCCGAATTATTTTCGGCCGTATAGTTTCGCTGGGGGGCAAGCAATTCTTAGACGAAATGTTCCGTTGAACAACTTCGCACTGGAATTAGCGCCGATCTTAAAACGTTACTTTTCATCTGAAGCTCGTATCGACAACGATGAAATTTTGACAAAGGGTTACGTCTCCAGCGAAGAAACAACGAAATATGACGCGCTGCTTGAAACATTTCTGCGCGACAGTCTCCAGGAGCGCCACGATCAATGGGGTCTGAATCTCAACCCCACAAGTCGCGAGGAAGCAAAGCTTACTGGCAAGTTGGGACAATTCACTCAAACCAATAGCCCGGATGGTCACCTTCAGCTGATCATCGGTGGTGTGGGATCGGGCAAGTCGATCTTCACGCGACGCTACCAGCGTCATCTAATGCCTGCCTCACTGCGGAATCGCACTAAGTGGGCGTTCATTGATTTCAACGACTGGTCTGGTGACGATAAGAATATTGAACGGTGGGTTTGCGATCAGTTCCTGGCCACTTTTGAAGCCCAGAATCCGGAGTTTGAGATCTACGATGCTGACAATTTCGAAAAGATCTTTGCTCCGCTCCTAGCAAAGCGGGAGCGTACGCTTTACGTCCGCCTGAAGTCGGTTGCCCCGGTTGAGTATGAGATTGAACGGAGTCGCGACATCCGAACGTGGACCGATGATCGGGCCGTATTTGTCGAGAACTTGTGTCGCTACTTCATATCCGATTGTGGTGAGGTTTTAGTCTCCATCTTCGACAATGTCGACAGACTGAGCCGTGATGAGCAAATACGAATATTTTCAGTTGCTCAATGGTTCAAATCACTAACGAAATCCTTTTGTGTGTTGCAACTTCGCGATGAGACTTATGAGCTCTACAAGAATGAGAAGCCACTTGATACTTATCGGACTGCAGTCAGATTCTACATTCGACCGCCGCGTTTCGTTGATGTGATTAAGAAGCGTGTTTGGTTGGCGCACGATTACATAACGGCAAATCTTGCTGACACGCTTTCTTATCGAACCGAAGATGGCAAGCGCATCACGTACAAGAGTGCCGACCTCGCCAACTTTCTAACGAAGCTCTATCAGGAAATCTTTCATACTCAGCGTAATGCAGCTCGCATCGTAGAATCGCTTGCTGGTAGAGACACTAGAAAGTCTCTCGAAACTTTTTCTCGCATCGTTACGTCGGGTCATTTGTCGGAGCTAAGTATTACGAGCATCGCCAAGGGTGCTGGAGGGGTACCGTTAACTGAATCCGATCTTTTGTGCATTCTCATGCGGACAGACTACAAGCTCTTTGGCGAGGCGACGGGTCCAATTTCCAACGTATTTTTTGCTGAGAGCGACTGGGCACGTCCAACAATCTTGCTCGGTCTAGAAATTCTCAACTTTCTCATTGAGAAGCGTAGAGTGGTTGGTGAACTGGGAGTCCAAGGATACTTTACGGTAAGGCACGTGCAAGACGACATGGAGAATCTTGGCTTCTCAAGGTCTGATGTATTGTTGTGTGTTCATCATCTTTTGGATCGTGAGCTGTTAGTTGCAGATGAATTGAAAGTTAAGGCGGTTCATGAGGATCTTTCTATTAAGGTCCATGCATCTGGTTTCATGCATCAAAGGATTCTCTGTGAGCGCCTTGAATATTTATACGGGATCCTGACGGTGGTGCCCTTTAGGGATAGGCAACGCTGCGAGAAGATTGCGCAAACCATTCAAATCGAGCTGAATAGTCGGATCGGTCACAATCGAAAGGTCAGCGCTGTTCAACTCTTCCGTGAGCAGCTAGCGGAAGATATTGAGCACCACGTGAAGTCCTTCTCTGTAAGTCGAAATGAGCTTCGAGGTGCGGAGTACACCTTGGAGCGCGTCGATGCTGCGCTTAAGAAGGCAATGGATCCCAACTTCCGCCCCAGCAAAGTCGAGCTACTTTGAGTGGCGACTTTCGAGGGCCAGGAAATATTGGGTGTTTAAATTTTCTACGAGACGACGGTCTTTGCGGCCAGTTGCTGATGCAGCGGGGCGTTGCACCTAACGCCAGTATTGCGAACACCGTAGCTGTCGTGGCCGCTGGAGCGTTGGCCCGTGTATCTCGAACGCAAAGGCTGTAGGGGCGGTACTTGTGGTTCTAGTTCTCCTCTTTCCACATAATACCATGATGGAATGTGGTGCTTTGCAACGTGGTTAGGCGCAGGCCCCTCATCATCGCGGCAATCATCGCTGTCCTAACGGTTGCTAGTATTGCGTCGAATGTGGTCAACGTTCTTGAGTTCCCCGAGAACGTGGAGAAACTCAAGACGCGGGCGGCTCCATTGATTAGTTGGCTTTCGCCCTATGTGACCATCCTTGATTGGGGAGCACTGGGCGCGGTTGCCTTATTGTTGGCCTATGGCCTCGACTTGCACCATCGCGTTCGGCAGTTGTGGTCGCATGGTTCTGATTCGGGGAATCATCCAGGCGACTCACAAACTAGGACGTTCTCTAGATTCCACATTCCTGATTCCCCACCGCTATCTGCGAGTGGGCTGGTGCCGGCCGATTTGAATGACTTCCGTCCGATCCATGAGGTTATTGCTCACGCCGCGAGGGAAACGAGCGAAGTCCAGGGGAAGGAATTTTATCCTCTGGCTCGCATCGCTGTCAGGCAGGCGGCAATCGATGGAAGTTTACGCCTACGCGGAAAGCGGCAAATTAGTGAGCCCCACAGCCTCCTAACATTCAGTTCTGTCCATACAGACATCCCCTCTAGCTATTGGGCAAACTCAACCATAAATGTCCTAGCTGCTGAAGCTGAGAACGCCGCACTCTATCACACGTCACCAGAAGCCGTATGGTCCTGGGGAAAAGAAGGCATATACGCAAAGAATTACTACGCTGCGATCAAGGCCGATTGGACCCAAGTAATGGCCTTGTGGCCACTTCATAAATTGTTGGGGTCTTCGCCAACGGAAACGCCGAGAGATCAGCGTCTTAGCAGGCGCAAAGACATTCAACTTCTGGCCGAGCAAAATCGAAGCGCTGAAATTGAAATCAAGCGCCGGGAAGTTCCTCCCAAAATTGAAATTTGTTTTGAGAAGCGTGCACCCTACATGGTTTCCGATGTTAGAGGCGGCTCGGTTTGTTTGGACAGATTTCCGGGCTTCCTAAGTGGAGCCTCTGCCGGTTGGTATCGCCGTGATCCTCTCGCCGCGTAGGGAGG
>JBBTCR010000410.1:0-4134 GCA_038043105.1 Bacteroidota bacterium | reverse complement strand
AACGCAAGGTCAGGCGGGGCGTCTTTGCGTGAAAGCACAGTTTTCGACCGTGCTTTTAGGAGTCTGACAAGTGAAAGAGATCATCATCCACGAAGTCGGTCTGCGGGATGGCCTGCAAATGGAGAAGCAGGTTGTTCCTGTCGAAACAAAAATCAAATGGGCTGAGAGCTTGATCGATGCCGGAGTAGACATCATCCAGGTCGGCTCGTTCGTTCATCCGGAAAAAGTCCCACAGATGGCTGACACGGACAAGATATTTCAATACTTCGGGGGTCCGGGCCGCAAGCCAACAAAGGTAATCCTCTCCGGACTTGTTCTCAACGAGAAGGGCCTGGAGCGAGGCCTTGCTTGCGGCGTCGATATGTTCTGTATGGGAGTGTCTGCGAGCGAAACTCATAGCAGGAAAAACACTGGCATGTCGACCGAGGAGGCTACCAACCGCATCATCGCGATGGCAAAGGAAGGGTCGAACCAAGGGAAAAGAGTCCAGGTATCGGTACAATCAGCGTTCGGCTGCGGCTTCGAAGGCGAAATCCCGCAGGAACGGGTTCTGTCAATTGTGCGGAGATATCTTGAGTCGGGGTTGAAGAACATTAGCCTCGCAGACACCGCGGGCCACGCTCTTCCGGACCAAGTAGAGCACATGTTTGAAGAGATCTTCAAGCTGGACCCTTCGATAGATTGTACGGGCCATTTCCACAATACCTACGGGATGGGTATGGCCAACTGTCATGCAGCTCTGCGAATGGGCGTGAAGTACTTCGAATCATCTTTTGCAGGACTCGGCGGCTGCCCATTTACCAAGGTGGCTGCGGGAAACGTTTGCACGGAGGACTTTGTTCATTTTCTCCAGCGGATGGGACTGCGAACCGATGTGAATCTCGACAAGTTGATCGAAATCGCCAAGGATGTCTCCAAGTATTTCAGTCGCGAAATGCCAGGCCTAGTGTACAAGACTGGTCCGCTGAAATCAAACATTCAAAAGCAATAACCGTGTACTAGCACAGGTAGGATGGAACGTGTTATGAGACTCCTAGAAGGAATTCGTGTTCTGGACCTGACAAACGTCTTGTCCGGTCCGTTTGCGACATTGCATCTTGCGCTTGCAGGAGCAGAAGTCATCAAAGTGGAAAATCCAACTGATGGCGATCTTGCGAGAAAGCTTGGCAGCGTTCCCAAGTACAACCAAATGCTGATGGGGACGAGCTTCCTGGCACAGAACGCCAACAAGAAATCGCTCACACTGAACCTCAAAGCCCCTGAAGGAAAGGAGATTTTCAAGAGACTCACAAAGACTGCGGACGTGGTGGTGGAGAACTTTCGTCCCGATGTGATGACGCGACTGGGCCTTTCCTACAAGGTGCTGAGCGAAATCAATCCGCGACTGATCTATTGCGCCATCTCGGGATTCGGACAAACGGGGCCCGATGCGCTGAAACCTGCATACGACCAGATCATCCAAGGTCTGAGCGGAGAGATGGCAATCAACGGCGACGAGCGATTGAATCCCTTGCGCGCCGGTTTCCCCGTATGCGATACGGTCGGCGGACTCAACGCCGCATTCGCGATCATGGGGGCACTGTACTACAGAGAGAGAACGAGCGAAGGACAGTTCATCGATATCGCCCTGCTCGATTCCATCATGCCGCTCATGGGCTGGGTTGTGGCAAATCTCATGATTGGGGGTCAACAGCCAGTGCTGATGGGTAACGACAACTTTACCGCGGCACCGTCTGGCACATTCACAACGAAGGATGGCTTCATCAACATCGCAGCAAACAAGCAGGAGCAATGGGAAGCCGTTGCCGATGTGCTTGGCGTGCCTGAGCTGAAAACCGACCCGCGATTTCAAGAGCGCGACACGCGCAAGAAGAACAGGAAGGAGCTCACTCCGCTTCTCGAAGCAAAGCTCGTGGAAAGGCAAACCGACTACTGGGTTGAGGAATTGAACAAGAACGACGTTCCGTCCGGTGCGATTTTGAGCTTGGAGGCGGCACTGAGTCAAGAGCAGGTCAAGCATCGCAGCACGTTCGGCGCGATTAACGTCGAGGGCGTCGGAGAGCTGCAATTGTTCAATCTCACGGCAAAGTTCTCGAAGACACCCGGCTGCGTGGAAGCTCCACCGCCCAAGCTCGGTCAGCACACGGAAGAGGTTCTAGAAGCAGTCGGCTACTCAAATGAGGAAATCAAGAAATTCAAAGAAGCCAAGATCATCTAACAAGGAAGAACTCTATGGGAATGACGGTTGCTGAAAAAATCCTGGCCCGCGCATCCGGAGTCGCTTCGGTCAAAGCGGGGGATGTCGTAGAGCCAAAGGTTGACCTGGCGATGTCGCACGAAAACGCTGCGCTCGTGGTCAACCAGTTCTTCGAAGTCTTCAAGGAAACCAATCTCGAGCCGCGAATTTGGGACGCATCAAGGGTCACCATCATTTTCGACCACCGCGTTCCGGCTGAGTCCCCGAAAACTGCAACGAATCAGAAAAAGGTTCGAGAGTTCGTTGCTGCTCACGCCATCGCGAAGTTCCACGACATACGCGGTGATGTGGGGGGCATCTGCCACCAAATCTTGCCCGAGAGCGGATATGTCCGACCGGGCTGCGTTGTCGTCGGCACCGACTCTCATACGACCAGCCACGGTGCGCTTGGCGCTTTTGCATTCGGCATCGGCGCGACCGAGATGGCGAGCGTATGGGCACTCGGAGCGGCGCTCAACGTTGAGGTCCCTCAGACGCTCAAAGTCAATGTGAAGGGCAAGTTTAGGAAATACGTCGGTCCAAAAGATCTGATTCTCTACCTGATCGGCAAAATCAGCGCTCAGGGGGCAAACTTCAAAGTGCTCGAGTTCCACGGTCCCACGATCCGTTCAATGTCAACCTCCGGACGGCTGGTTATTTGCAACATGTCCGTCGAGGCTGGTGCCACAGCGGGAATCGTGCCTGCAGATAAGGAGACCCTACGGTATCTCCGGGAAGAAGCCGGCGTCAAGGGCAAGATCGAATTGGTCACTCCCGATCCCGATGCGTCCTATGAGCAGGTCATCGAGATCGACGTTTCGAAACTCGAGCCGCAAATAGCCTGTCCGCACACGGTGGACAACGTCAAGCCGGTCGCGTCGGTGAGAGGAACAAAGGTTCAACAGATCGTCATTGGATCGTGCACCAATGGCCGCCTCGACGATCTCGCGATCGCAGCGAAGATTCTCAACGGAAAGAAGGTGGCGAAGAACACACGGATGCTGGTCTTCCCTGCCTCCGGTCGGATCTATGCTCAGGCACTCGCGAAGGGTTTCATTGGCACGTTCATGAAGGCGGGCGCGGTGGTCATGAATCCTGGCTGCGGCCCCTGCCTTGGCGTTCACGAGGGAGCACTTGGAGATGGCGAGGTTGCGCTTTCGACGACTAACCGGAACTTCAAGGGGCGAATGGGAAATCCGAATTCGGAGGTCTACCTCTGTTCTCCGGCCGTTGCGGCAGCCTCTGCGATCAAGGGCGTGATCACTAGCCCCCGGAAAGGAGTGAACTAGCATGGCAAACGTAGTGCTTAAGCTCGGCGATGACGTGTCAACGGATGTAATTTATCCAGGGAGATATATGGCTACGGTCCTCCCGACCGAAACGCCGCAGTTTGCCTTCGCTGATCACACCGAGTTCAATGCAAATCTGAAGGCAAAGCAAATCCCTCCTGGCAGCGTCGTTGTGGGAGGCAAAAACTTCGGCTGCGGCTCTTCACGGGAACAAGCGGTTTCGACGCTCAAGGGGCACGAGTTGACGATCGCGGCGGAGAGTTACGCGAGAATCTTCCTCCAGAATAGTATCAATCTCGGGTTGAGAACGATCACCTGCCCGGGGATTGATGCATCAGAGGGAGACAACCTGGAGATAACGGCGGAGGAAGTTGTCAACACAACGACCGGCAGGAAATTTCGCATCGAGCCTTTGCCAAAGGCACGTCAGGCAATCATCGACGCAGGTGGACTGATCGCGTACGCCCGGAAACGTCTGCTCGAGAAATCAGCGACTGTCTGACAGGGAGCTACCGAAGGATTCGTCCTGATAGTTGTTGAACAAATTCATTCCGCATCGGTTGATTGATCACAAACAGCGCAGATGATATGTCGCTCCTGACGGAGCTC
>JBBTCR010000409.1:0-6156 GCA_038043105.1 Bacteroidota bacterium | reverse complement strand
CCAAACAGCATACCGAGCACTGACAACAGCTCTGTCATATACAGCAGTGCCTCGGCTTGGCGGTTCTCGCGCTTCACCCAACCGTGTGTGGTGTACGTCCCACGATGCTTCTCCAAGTACAGCTCGTCGTTCCATGTGTCAAGCTCGGTGGCCCGTTCCTCGACCTCCTTGAAGAATCCCGAGACCGTCGAGAGCGTCGAGGGTGGTAGCCCGACAATCGTCTTGAGTACTCTGGCAGTTTCGATATGTTCTATCGTCGGACCGCCGCCGCCGTCACCGTATCCGAAGGTCTGAAGCGTGTGCGGATTCTTCTCCTTCTCTTGAAATTCTTCCCAGCTCTTGTTGAGATCTTTCGGTGTCACAGACCCTTCCAAACCGACAGCAGGTGCGTGAGCCAGGACCTTCGAACCGTCGATTCCCCGCCACCAGAATGTGTTGTAGCGGAACCTGGTGGTGTCGTTCCACGTCAACTTCGTTGTGAAGAAGTACTTGATACCGGTCTTCTTCAGGATTTGTGGTAAAGCCCAGCTGTAGCCAAACGTGTCGGGAAGCCACGCGACGTCAGATTCAAGACCGAATTCCTTTTTGAAGAATCGTTTACCGTGCAGAATCTGACGGATCAGTGACTCGCCATTCGGGATATTGCAGTCGGATTCCACCCACATCGAACCCATCGGATGCCATCGGCCTTCAACGATTTTCTGCTTGATCTCCTTATACAACTCTGGATAGCTTTCCTTGGTCAGTTCATACAGCAAGGCTTGTGACTGTGTGAAGGAAAATTCCGGAAACTCCTCCATCAAGCGCAACGCGGTGGAAAATGTTCTGGCGCATTTTCGTGTTGTCTCCTGAAGTCTCCAGAGCCACACCATGTCGATATGAGACTGCCCAATCAGATGAACGAGGCCTTGGACGTCAGTCTTGTATGTGCTTTCGACGGTTCTGAGTAGGAAATTGTAGGCTCGCCCGATGGCGTTGGGATATTCCTCGCCTTCGGGTTTGAAGTACTTGAGGAAGACAAGTGTCTGCCGGATGAGTTCGCGTATCTCCTTGGATTCCGAGCTGGATTGGCCGACAGTCTTTTCCAGCTCGTGTAGTGCAACAAGGCTATGGTAGAGTGCACGGGCGGTGGGATTCAACACAACAAGCTCGGCGGAATTGAAAGTGCTGAGATCTTTCTTCCGACCACTGTATGCCTCAATCGCAACAAGGAAAGATTGATTTGCTCGAGCCCTCGTTGTGAGCAGCACTTCTTGGTGGTGTGCATCGACTCCCTGATACGGTTTTCCGTTGACGTAGACGAGTGACTCAGGCAGATCCAAAAGCAAGGCAACGTGTTTGCCTGCGAACTGCTCGGGAATGCTGATACGCTTTCGGAACCAAGCCGTTTTGTCATAGCCACCCCAAGGAGCAGGGATTGTGTAATTCCACCAGGCAGCATCATTGAGGCTGGGGGAAGCCGCGTTGGGAAAGCACCCATCCTTTAACTTCCAATCAGGCAATGGGATAGATGCCGGGTAGATGTGGCTCTTGATTTGAGGGAGAGTCTGGTTAAGAAGATCGATTGCCATCGGTCGGAGGTCTTTGTGTGAAGTTTGCCAATCGAGGTGATCGGTTGCGAAAACCGGCTGGAAAATAGGGATTGTTGAGCGATATGTCAAGTGAGTTTCTGATAAGGGATTGTGAGACTTGCGATAAAGGCGTTTCTTGACATTCAGGCGGGATTGGCTTAATTTAGCGGCAGGAGGAAGCCAGCCTTACCGTGCGGAAGTCTCACGTCTTCCAGTTGTCTGGCATCACAGTCGGGCGCCTGCCTCGCTTGTATTTCAGACAAGAGGGCACTGAACCTATGGAACAACTCATTCCTTTTTGCACCCTTCACCGACTTGTATCAACGAGAACCGTAGGTTTGAATGGAAGCTCAGGTCGTTCACCTCTATCTGGAGGAGGCACAATGAAAAGATCGAGGTTCTTCCTTTTTGTTCTTTCGATCTTTCTTCCCATGGGTGGTGTGTTCGGACAAATGTGGGATGTTCAGACGAGCGGAACGACCAATTCGATCGAATGCGTCCGCGTGATTAGCTCTCAGGTGGTGTGGGCGAGTGGTTTCGCTGGCACGATTCTGAAAACCAACGACGGTGGAAGCACGTGGATGGCAATCACTCCTCCTCTGTCCGGATTTGATTTCCACTCGATGGAAGCCCTTGACGCCAAGACGGCCTGGGTGGCAGGGACGGCGTCAAGCGGCCTCGACTTCAGAATATGGAAGACAGTGGATGGAGGAACGACGTGGGTGCAACAGTTTCGGTCGGCTGAGTCGTTTGGAAACGCCGTTCGTTTCTACGATGCGAACAACGGTATCGCATTCGGCGACCCAGAGACCTCCTCCAGCGGCCATTATCTTGTCCTTCGCACTACGAATGGCGGCACGAATTGGACCCGTATATCTCGGCTCGTCCTCCCCGCGGCAGACAGCACGAGTGGAGAGGTCGGTCTGGTAAACGCTTTCGACAATTACAACAACCAAGCTTGGTTTACAACGTATGTGACCAGCGCGACGAGCACCCTCGCCCCTCGCGTTTATCGATCCACCAACAGAGGCCTAACTTGGACGTCGTCCGCTCGTATTGCGGGTCTCAACAGGGGTGCCAATATCAGTTTCAAGGATGAGCTGAACGGACTGATGACAGACATCGCGGAGGGCAAGGGCGCCCAGACGACCGACGGTGGTGTCACTTGGAGGGTGTTTTCGATCGATCCTCTGCTGCAGCCATCCAGCGTTCAGTGGATTCGAGGAACAAACAGCGTCGTTGTGGTCGGGAGGAGCACGACTGGTGGCCGAGCCGTGCGGTCTACCGACGGTGGCGATACATGGTTGCCGATGGAGCTTCCGGAGGGAGTGTCGGACCTTCGTCATGTTCATTTCATCGATCCACGTACAGGCTGGGCGGTTGGGAAAGGCGGGACTATTCTCAGGTGGGCCGCTGGACCCTTACTGACTTCGGTGACAGTGAGACTGTGGTCGCCGAATGGCGGCGAGATTTGGAACGAAGATCTGCGACACTGGATCTTCTGGGAGTCTGACGATGCACTGGGGAATCCAATAACAAAGGTGCAGATGTACTTCTCATCGGACAACGGGACAACCTACTCCCTGGTTTTTGACAACTTGACTAACCAGGGATACAGATCCTGGAGGGTGCCTCGCGTCCCCACAACGGGAGCCATGGTCAAAGTCGTCGCTTTCAGTTCCGCAGGCGAAACCTCGTATGACGAGAGTGACGCGCCGTTCACTATCGTGGATGTCAACACCTATGTTCATCGGACTGGTACAATTGCACATACCATACGCAACGACGGTTTCACGGGCAGCGGGTCCGCAACGTTCGACCCGGCTGAGCCTTCGCTTGAGTTTCCACCTGGAAGCCGTCTCCACCATCTTTACGTGGGTCAGCTTCTTCTTGCTGGGGTGACTCCTTGGGGAGACTCGCTGGCAAATCTACCGTATGATGACTCGTTTGTTCCCATGACACCGATTGTCGCTACGACGCGAGCGAACTCGGTTGACACGAGGAGTCGATTCCAGTTCAAGGACATTCCGGAATTCGAGATCGAACAGTTTACGATAGCGCCTTCAAACGAATCATACGTTTTGTTTGGCTTCAAGATATTTAACGGGGGCAGCTTCAAGTTTTCAGACGCATTCCTTGGGTTCTATGGTGATTTTGATCTCAACGATGCGACGAAAAACCGCTGCGGCTACGAGCGCGTTGACAAACTCGCCTACACGTTCGATCCCTCAGGCGGCTGGAAAGGCTATGCGGGTGTCAGAATGCTCAATGTCGCACCGACGTCCTTTCGACGATGGGGAAAAACGTCGCCGGAACCTGTGAATACGACCGGAGACTGGTACCGAGCGGTAGCTAAACTCGGCAACGACGATCCATCGGGCGATTCTCCAGAGGACTATAGAATCATGGAGTCCGTCGGCCCGTTTTCGCTCGCTCCAGGTGACTCAGCTTCCATTGTTGTTGCTCTTGCGGTTGGCGATGGTCTCGCTGGGCTCCAGTCGTCCGCTCTGCGAGCGCAGCAGCTCTGGGATTACCTCACCAGTGGACCCACCGTCACAACAAACGCAGCGTCTAGCGTCTCGACAACCGCGGCCACGCTCAACGCAACAGTAGATCCGAAGGGAATTAGCACGACAGTCATTTTCCGCTATGGAACGACAACGAGCTACGGGAGCCAGGTCGCAGCTGCAGGAGGTCCCTTCACAACTACGGGGCCGATCTCAGTGAGCGCGAATATCACCGGACTGACACCAGGCACGGTGTATCATTATCAGGCCGTTGCTACAAATTCCACGGGGACGGTCTCGGGCAGCGACCAGTCGTTCACAACATTGTCCACCGGAACAATCGCCGTCACGTCGACTCCCACGGTCTGGGCACCGGGGTATACGTATCCAGTTACCTGGACGAGCAGCAACGTAACGGGTAACGTCAACATTCGCTTGTCAACGAATGGCGGCAGCACGTATACGACTATTCTTAGCAATGCGCCCAACACTGGCTCGGCATCGGTTCCTATCCCCGCGTCGACCTCGGCGTCCACCAACTGCAAATTACGGGTCGAGTCTATCGTCAACGCATCGTTGGGAGGTGAAAGTGGAATATTCACGATCGTTTCAGGAACACTCCCAACCACGATGCAACTCTCCTCGACAGTTACCTTTGGTTCCGATGTCACCGCATCGACTTCGTATAGGCTTGTGAGCTTGCCGGGGAATGTGGGTTCCCTCTCGGTCAGCCAGATCGTGACGGGCACGCAGAAGACCGATTGGAGAATGTACAGTGATAACGGAGCGAGCTCGAACTTCCTCGTCGAGCTCTCCGGCGGTTCGACGCTGGGTGTCGGTCAGGGTTACTGGCTCTTGAAGCGGGGGTCGCTATCGATTTCGCGCAGCGTGTCTGCGGTCTCATTGGGCTCGGACGCAACATACGCAATCTCCCTGCACAGCGGCTGGAATATCATCGGTAATCCGTTTGATAAGAACGTGGCCTGGTCGGCGATTCTCACAGCGAACGGCATCACCGCGACGGCAACCACGCGGATTCAAGAGTACACCGGATCGTATGCGACCGCGACAACGTTAGAACCGTACGAAGGATACTACTACTTCAACAGCGGCAATCTCAGCTCTCTGAAAATACCATATCCGTTTGGCGGTAAGATTCAGCCAGACGACCTCCTTCCGCCGGTTGACTGGAAGATCCAATTGGCCTTTGCATCGGACATCAATCAGGACGTCGAGAACTTCGTTGGCATCGCGCCCGCGGCCAAGGAGGGGTACGACGATCTTGAAAGTCGCAAGCCCCCGCTCTTCATGGATCAAGGCTTCCTGTATTTCGAGCGCCCAGACTGGGACAAGATGTTTAGTCTCTTCGGCAGCGACTTCCGTCCATCGCTCGGAGAGGGGCAGGTGTGGGAGTTTTCGGTCCGAAATCCACGCAGATCTGCGGGGACAATTCGCTTTTCCGGCGTTGACCGCGTCCCGAATGAATACGAAGTGAAGCTCGTCAATCTCTCGAACACCGTCCCGGTCAATCTGAGGACAAGCAGCGAGTACTCGTATCGCCCGACTGAAGAAGTCACAGGATTCAAGCTGCTTGTCGGAAAACGATCATTTGTGGAGAGCGAGCTCGCGAGCATCATCCCGCAGGAATTCGAATTGCTCCAGAACTTCCCGAATCCGTTCAATTCGAGCACGACAATAATGTTCAAGGTCCCGAGTGAAGCGCACGTACAGCTTGAGGTTTTGTCGCTTCTGGGTCAGAGAGTGAAGACGCTTGTGGACGAAAGGCTCACAGCGGGGACATATTCCGCAGCTTGGGACGGCACGGACAAGTCGGGCACATCCGTCGCCAGCGGTGTCTATTTCTATCGTCTCGTTCGCGAAGGAAATCCTGTGCACACCAAGAAGCTCACGATACTGAAATAAGGAATCAGCAATGCGAATCTCCCGAGTTTTTCGACTTCGCCGCCGCATCGTGGCAGGGCTCATCGTTCCGTTGCTCCTGTGGTGTGTCGATGCTTCCGCTGTCGTGAAACAGGCTCCCCAGGATGAGTTCAAGGTGACCATCAAGGCAGTGGAGG
>JBBTCR010000408.1:0-1218 GCA_038043105.1 Bacteroidota bacterium | reverse complement strand
GCTTGCACATTTCAGCCAATGAAATCAACCTGTATGCGATTTGCGAATCTGTTTCATTTGTTGAACATTTCGTGGGTTATACCTTCCCTTTGCTCGCGCTACCTCGTCGGGCAAAAGATATCTTGTTGTCGGTCGCTTATCCAAAAAGTATAGACTCAATCATGGACTGAATCGAGACGACACATGAAAGGCAATGAGTATCAATCGCTTGTGAAGAAACGATTGTCACTTTGCTCGTCCACTTACATCTTTGCGTCTCAAAAAAAATCATTCATGCGAATGTCGCTCGGATCGATGAAACGGGGAAATCAGAAATTGCCAGATTCAGCTTTCCAGATTTTCCATGTCATTGCATCAACTGTGAATGTCAAAATGCTGAGCGTGACGGGAGTCCTGACAACCGGTCACGCAACGCAACGATCTCCGAACATTTTTTCGCTTGTGTTTTTACTTTTTGTTAGGTAGGTTGGCAGCGGTCAACTCAACCGCTTCAGCAAAGATCTATTGCACTGCAATTCTTCAGTGTGCACCTTGAAATCTCTCACCAGCTTTGATGATCCCCCTATGACGTTTCGTGTCGGTTCCATTGCATCGACGAGTCTTTGTTTTTTCATCTTCTCATCCACCTTACATCACACAATCCTTCTATGGAGGAACTTATGAAGCTAACCTTTACCAAATGGTTTGCGCTGGCAGTAGTCGCCTTGCTCTGCATTGGAAGCTCCGTCGTTCTGGCTCAGGGCATAACTACCGCCGCAATCGACGGCATAGTCACGAGCACGACTGGTGAGACGCTTCCCGGAGCAAATGTCATTGCAGTGCACAATCCAAGCGGGACGACGTATGGAACAAGCTCGCGCCCAAACGGCCGATACAACCTACCGAACCTCCGTGTCGGCGGTCCCTACACTGTTACTGTATCGTACGTCGGATACAAGAAGCAGGTGAAAGAGGACGTCTACCTCACACTGTCGCAGACGTTCGACCTAGATTTCACGATGGTGGAGGAGGCAATCCAAGCGCCCGAGGTCGTAATAACCGCGGAGCGCACTGCTATCATGAGCGCGGGAAGAACCGGCGCAGCAACTTCCATTGGTAGATTGGCTCTTGCGTCGCTTCCTACCATTTCCGGAAGACTTAGTGACTTTTTTCGTTTGACTCCTGAGGCACGCGGCGGTTTCTCTTTTGTCGGCCAGGATAATCGTCTCAATAACGTGA
>JBBTCR010000407.1:0-1037 GCA_038043105.1 Bacteroidota bacterium | reverse complement strand
CCCGTTGACGCATTCCAACTCAGTGTGGGACTTGTCGAAACTCCTGTCGCTCCGTTGGCCGGGAGGTTCAGTGACGGCGACGCTGGTTTGGTCGAGATCGTCGTAAAGGTGGCTTCTGCTGGCTCGCTCGTACCGCTTGCGTTCGATGCCGTCACCTTCCAATAGTAGGTCTTTTCCGTTGCCAGTCCAGTGACGCCAGTAGAAGTCTGCGTGAAATCAGCATCAAGAATGGCCGATTGATAGTTCTGCTTCTCTGAAAGCGTGACGTGGTACTTGTCAGCTCCAGTAACAGCGCTCCATTCAAGAGTCGGGCTGGTTGAGACCGCGGTTGCACCAGCGAGAGGTGAGATGATCCTCGGGGCGGTTGGTCGTGGCGGTGGTGTCGCAAGGGTCTTGAATCTAGGTCCCGCCACCCAACTGCTGGCGTTGTCACCCTTTGTCGACCTCACCTGCCATGTGTACTCGGTGTTTGGTGACAGAGGGCTTGCTACGACTGAGTTGGAATTGATACCGGGAAAGCTGAGACTTCCGGGCGATACCTGGACATCGAATTTTACTTCTGGAGATCCACCGCTCCAGCCGAGCGTTGCAGAAGTCGACGTGATGCTGGAAACCTGGAGGTTAGTTGGCGGATCGGGATCATCCAACTTTCCCACCCTAGTGGTGCCAGATTGGCTCGAGGCTGTTGTAATACTCCATGCACTCGACCAATCACTTGACCCTGCTGTGTTCGTTGCATTCACTCGCCAGTAGTACGTCGACTGATTGCTCAGCCCACTGACCGTCGTCGAGGTGCCCGAAGCCATCACATCCTGTACCATCTGTCCAGGTGAGAAGTTCGAGTTCCTCGAAACCTGAACTCTATATGACGTCGCTCCCGTTGAACTATTCCAACTCAGTGTAAGGCTTGTTGAAACTCCCGATGCTCCGTCTGCAGGTGAAACTAGTGCTGGAGCTGCAGGGGTCGTTTGCGGTGGCGCTTGTGTCGCAAGACTCCAGCTTGTCGACCAATCGCTTGACCCTGCTGTGTTCGTTGC
>JBBTCR010000406.1:0-1478 GCA_038043105.1 Bacteroidota bacterium | reverse complement strand
CTTGGTAATGAAACAGGTGAGACAACGAGGGATACTTTTAACGATTTCGACGATTACAACAATTGGAGAGACACCGTCACGGTTCAGGGGGTTGATGCCTTCAAGAGATGGGCCACAGTGAGTTACGTGGATACGACAAACCTTGACGGCTCCTCCGGCACACGAACGTGGCACAAGAAGCTCACCGTCTTCGTCAAGGCGGATAACTCTCAAGACACAATAAAGACGTCTTACATTTTTAGCTACTGGTCATTCCGGTAAGGTGAAACCATGGGCGCTAGTACCATATTCGATATTGTCAGCTCAACAGTTGTCGGCTCCTTGCTGTTGCTGATGGCGTTGCGCTTGAATGCACAGGCGATTGAAACCAACGCCGTGTATCAAAACAATCTCAACCTGCAGCAGAGTATTGTGGCACTGGTTGACATCGTTGAAGCCGATTTCCGCAAAATCGGCTACTGCAAGGATTACAAGAAGATTCAGCCACCGAACATTGCCATTGTCAGTGCTGATTCCAACGCCATCAAGTTCTTGACCGACTGCCCCAGATACCCGGGAGATGTGGGTGACGGTGTGGTGGATACGGTTTACTATTATGTAGGACCGACCAGCGAGTTGGACAACACACCCAATCCCCGTGACCGGTTTCTCTATCGCATAGTCAACGGGAACACATCGAGGGGATGGAACCTAGGTGTAACGCAGTTCAATCTCCGGTATTATGATGCCTTGGGGGATACGATCCCATTTCCGGTTCCTGACCCCAGGCTGGTCTATACGATGGAAATCAACATCTCACTGGAGAGCCCGGCGCCGATGATGGAAGCAGAGTATACCTCCGCGGCGGCAGACTCGGCAGATTTCAAAGTGTATTGGCGGCAGATTCGACTGGCGTCACGAAATTTACGAAACCGATAAGAGAAGGAGCATACCATGGGAAAAGCATCGCTTCTGATGGTTATAGGATTCAGCACCGCATTGCTGATGATAGGTTCGAACATCTCAAAAGTCTCCAGCGCGTCAATGGACAACTACCTTTCCTACTTCAGGACAAGCCAGGCGCACAATATCGCTGCAGCCGGCACCAACTTGGCTGCTCGATCTCTTTGGGAGAATCCTACTTGGCGAGGTGGGTTCTCGCGTAAATCGTATCTGGGTGGCTTCTTCAACTCAAGCGTAACAGATCTCGGCGCCAACCAGGTCCAGGTTGTCACAACGGCAGAGTTTATGGATGAGGTCTCCACCGTTGCCGTTCTTCTCCAGCCCAGCAGTTTTTCCCGATTCGGTTACTATAGCAACCAGGAGGGGAACATATGGTGGATCACTGGCGATACGGTGTGGGGACCGATGCACACACAGGATAACATCCGCGTGGCTGGCAGCCCCGCCTTCATGCAGAGGGTGACGTCACTAAAGAGTCTGCTGAAAAGCAAGAAGACGGATTCACCGCAGTTCCTGGGAGGTTATGACAGCGGTGT
>JBBTCR010000405.1:0-3528 GCA_038043105.1 Bacteroidota bacterium | reverse complement strand
GCAGGAAGCTCTCCGACGCACTCGAGGCGAGACGATCCGACAATTTTGAGGCTGCTGTCAACGTATACCGCCAGGCACGAGAAGAGTTCCGGAAGGTTCTCACGGAAGCTGACTACCGGTATTTCTCCTTCCAGGTTTGGCAGGAGGGCGTTGCGCGATACACGGAATACCGGATTGCAGAACTCGCCGCCGAGTCGTACCGGCCCGGGAAAAGTTTCAGCTCCCTGCCGGATTACACTCCCTACCAAGCCGAAGCAGATACCTTGCGTGAGGGGATACCGAAAGCGCTGCCGTTTCTCTCGCTCGCAGGGCTCAAGCGCGTAGCGTTCTATCCGTTCGGCGCAGCTGAAGCGCTCCTCCTCGATGCCGTCAATCCCGTCTGGCGCAGTGTGTATTTCAAAGAAAAGTTTTATCTTGAGGCGTATTTCGGGCATTGAAAAACATAACACAGAGGGACTCAGAGAGGTCACAGAGATCACAGAGAAGAATGATTTAAACCAGATCTCTGTGGGGCTCTGTGTCTTCTCTGTGATCTCTGTGTAACGCTTTTCTATGAAGCAACGTTGCGGCTGGTCAACCACTGATCCGCTCTATCTTGAGTATCACGACAAGGAATGGGGCGTCCCCGTCCACGATGATCGCATGCTCTTCGAGATGCTCATCCTTGAAGGAGCGCAAGCCGGACTGAGCTGGATCACGATACTCAGAAAGCGGAAGAACTACAGGAAAGCGTTCGATCGGTTTGACGCGAGGAAGATTGCCCGCTATGACAGGCGGAAGGTACGTCAGCTTCTTCGGGACGAGGGAATTGTGCGCAACCGCTTGAAAATCGAAGCGACGATCGACAATGCGAAAGCGTTTCTCGCTGTCCAAAAGGAGTTTGGCAGCTTTGATAAATACATCTGGCAGTTTGTTGGTGGTAAGCCAAAAATCAATCACTGGAAAATACTGAAGGAAATACCGTCAAAGACCTTAGAGTCCGACGCAATCAGCAGAGATTTGAAAGCGCGAGGGTTCAGGTTCGTCGGGTCGACAATCTGCTATGCGTTCATGCAGGCCGTTGGAATGGTCAACGATCACGTCACATCGTGTTTTCGGCATAAGGAGCTTTCATAGCACTCAGCAACGCGGAAGGAATTCAAATGAAGGTGAGACTCATTTCCATTGTCAGCATTTGGTTTCTCTTCACCACCGTTTCACTCGGCCAACCCGGTCCGATGCTCATGCCGCCGTACCTCCAGGCGGTAGCAACCAGCAGCATCTACGTTCTTGTCGAGAGCTCCTCACCCGACACCGTTACCGTTGAATACGGTCCCACTTCGGCTTATGGCTTGAGCGCCCGTACCGAATCGATCGAATCAACAACCAACTCTACCTACGTGCACAATGTCAAGCTCACGGGACTTGCCCCCAATAGTGAGTACCATTACCGTGCCCTGCAAGCAGGAACTGCGTCTGCCGATGCGAGCTTTCGAACGGCAGTGCTTCCGGGAACGAGCTTCCGCTTTGCCTGGATGGCGGATTGCCGGACGGGCACAGCGATTCATGACAGCATCGCCAAGCGCATCGCCGAGGCAAATCCCTTGATGTCTCTTTACGGTGGAGATTTGTGCTTCAATTCTTCCTATTTTGCCTTCAAGAACGAGTACTTCCGTCCCAACGAGCTTGCCCTGATCGCTCGAGTGCCGTTCTTCAACGCGCCGGGGAACCACGAAGGATGGTCTGACAACACGAAGGCTTTCACGCAAGCCCCGGCGTCTGCCTCAGGCACGCAAGAGTACTACTCCATCGACTACGGCGATCTGCACGTCCTCGTTCTTAATACTGAGCTTCCTTACGATGAGGGAAGCCCGCAGTACATCTTCGCACAGAACGATCTCTCTTCTACAACGCGGGCATGGAAAATCGTCACTGCACACAAGCACGCGTATTGCTCCGGAGGGCATGGTGAAAACAGCGACCTGAAAACAATGACCACGAAGATCTTCGAGCCCAATCGGGTTGACATGTTTATCTCTGGGCACTCGCATTTCTATCAGCACAATGTCGTGAACGGCATCCACCATATGATCATTGGAACCGCAGGTGCGCCACTGTACTCACCGTCAAACGTTTCGTACACGGTTAAGTCTGTCAAGGACTACAACTATGCGATCGTTGACCTGTCACCAATCTCACTCAGGATGATGGTCTACAATGACCGGGGAATCCTCCTCGACAGCCTCGTGCTCAACAAACCAACAAATGTCAAGTCAACGAAACCTGGAGCTCCGGAAGGTTATCACATGATGCAGGGTGACCCTCGCCAGTTCGATTATTCTGCGTTCATCCATTACCTTGAAACGAGGGAACCCGCATTCATGCGCTGAGACCAAACGACCCCGCACTCGCTTTGAGAGTATTTCCTTTACAACCGAGGTATTCTTCCGAGCTTACACCCACCGAACTACTCTATCAAAAATTGGCCTTGACATTGATCTTGCATTGTGGTATTTTTACAACCACAGATTGACATCTTTTACCCCCGAGGAGGTGAGAATATGACCTTTGGCGAATTCGTGCGCACAAAGCGCATTGAGGCTGAGCTGGGTCTCAGAGAGTTCTGCAAGATTTGCGAGGTAGATACAAGTAATTGGAGTAAAATTGAAAGGGACCTCCTTGCCGCACCGGATAACCGTGAACTGCTTGAGAACGTAGCAAAGCTTCTCAAATTGAAGAGGGGAAGCTCGGATTGGCACACCTTCTTCGACCTCGCCTCAATCTCGCAGCAGAAGATCCCAGATGATGTCTACAAAGACGAAGAGATCGTCTCCGCCCTTCCCGTCTTCTTTCGGACGCTAAGGGGGGAAAAGCCGACAGAGGAGGAGCTGGACAATCTTCTGGCGCTTCTGAAGCGGAGATAGGGCGAAAGTGCCATTCGATTTGAAAGATATCCGCGTTCTCTACCTGCGCGATGAAGAAATCCGAGCCAGGGCCGACGATTTCCGCCAACAAACCTGGGGAGATAAAATCCCTGTTGATGTCGAGCTCGTCGCAGAACGCAATCTGAAGCTTTTGATCATTCCCTTGCCCGATCTGCGTTATCAAGCACATACAGAGGCGTACCTTGCGGGTAATTTGCGGGAGATTGTTTACGACCCAGCTTCCCCGGACGTTCGAATTCGTTTTTCTGTCGCACACGAGATTGGCCACCTCGTTCTGCATTCCGACATAATCACGAAACTCCGAGCCGGATCATACGAGGAATGGAAAGAGATTCAGCAAAACCTGCCGGATGCGATTTGGGGAAGAGCTGAGTATCAAGCGCGGGAATTCGCTGGCCGATTGCTCGTTCCCCCGCGCCAACTTGTTGATGCCCTCAAAGAATTGCAGCCGTTGATCCAGAAAGCAAAGAAGATTGCGCCCGACCTCGAGCTTCCTGTCATCAAAGAGCTTGTCTCCCCCAAGCTCGCAAAGAAGTTCTACGTGTCAGACGAAGTTATTGTGAAACGGATGGACGCCGAAGGAATTTCACCGATTCAAGAATGA
>JBBTCR010000404.1:0-9849 GCA_038043105.1 Bacteroidota bacterium | reverse complement strand
CATGAGTTCCTGATGACGCCGAATGATGGGCATTGCATCCTCGCCTCGCTGCAAGGTTTCTTTCAGCAGTCTCTGATTTTCCGCAACCTGTTTCTGCAGATTTTGCTTCTTGAGAGCGACGATTGCCCCGCGCGCAATCGTCCACGGGTCGGCTTCTTCAATCTCCACCTCATTGCTTTGCCACTGCTTGCTGAGCTCATACTTGCTCAATACGATGTCCGTGATGATGCTCTTCATCTCAGCGTCATCGATTTCGTGAAGGAGATCGGTCACGCTCACAGGTCCGTGCTCATCGAATCGCGAAAGGAGCAGTTCAACGATTGCTTTGACACGAGGCGTCGTGAGCTCAGGAAGCGTGATGTAGGAAAAAATGAAACTGACGAGGTCTGACTGATGCTCAAGGAGGAGCTTCAGGATGTCCCGTTCAGCAGCCGGGATCTCGATCCGTTGCCCCGACGCTGCTTGAACAATACCATCCGAAGGCGCCTGCGCACGCGAGAACTGACTCCTCACTCCAACAGCTGCTCCAGACACAACACGAGCGCGCTCTGCTATCCAGCGGTCAAGCTCGCGATACAGAATCGACTCATAGATGTCATACTTCGATGCAACATCTTTGACGTAGAAGTTGCGCTTCAATTCATCTTTCATCTTAGCGATGGATTGCACGATGGAACGGACCGCCTGCGCTTTGCCCTCCGGTGTAGCGAACGCGCCGGAGCGGAGAAACTGCTTCGCCTTGAAGTCAATGAACGACACTGCCTGTTCGGTGAGCTTCAAGAACTCTTTACCGCCGTTCTTACGAACGAACGAGTCGGGATCCTCGCCTTCTGGAAGCTCCACAATCGTCACATCAAGGTCCTGTGCAAGTGCAATGTCCATTCCTCGAAGCGTAGCGTTCGAACCGGCCGAATCGGCATCGTAAACGAGCGTCAACTTCTTGCAGTAGCGGCTTATGAGTTGCACCTGTTCCTCTGTCAGTGCCGTCCCGCTGGACGCGACGACATTGCGAATCCCTGCCTGATACAACGAAATCAAATCGGCATATCCCTCCACCATCATCGCGTTCTCTTCAGAGCGGACCGCGTCTTTCGAATGAAAAAGTCCGAAGAGAATGCGACTCTTGTTGTAGATCGGAGTCTCCGGAGAGTTGATGTACTTTCCGAGTGGGTCATCCTCCCGGAGCTTCCGCGCACCGAATCCGAGCACGCGCCCGGAGGTCGAGAAGATCGGAAACATTGCGCGGCCGCGGAAGTAATCATAGTCGGTGCCGTCTTCTCGCGTTCGAATCAATCCCGCCTTGAGGAGATCGTCACGATTGAACCCTTCCTCCTTCGCGCGCGTCACGAGGCCATCCCAGGAATCCAGGGAGTAGCCAAGACCGAATGTCCGGATCGTCTCATCCGAGAAGCCTCTTCCGTGGAAGTATTCGAGCGCGGGTTTGCCTTCGTCGCTCTTCGTAAGGTTGTTGTAGAAGTGGAGCCCGGCAAAGCGACAGACGTTGTACAGGTTCTCGATTTCACTCTGCTGCTGTTGGTCGACGTCCGTGTAGGTTATGGTAATACCGGTTTTCTCCGCCAGCGACCGCACTGCTTCAGCAAACGACACCTTCTCGAAGTCCATCACAAAGGTGAAGACATTCCCCCCCTTGCCGCAGCCGAAGCAATGGTAGACCTGTTTCTCTGAGCTCACAGTGAAGGAAGGAGTTTTCTCCTGATGGAAGGGGCAGAGGCCGACGAAGTTCTTTCCCCGCTTCTTCAACCGGACGTGCTGTGCGATGACATCGACGATGTCGTTGGAAGAGCGGATTTCCTCAATCTTTTCCGGCGGAATTCTCATGTCTGCGTTCAATTTAGACAATTAAGGAGGGACAAGCAAGATACGACATATCACGCCGGCCAATGGTCAAAAAATGAACAAGCCTTTGGGTGGATCCCAAAGGCTTGTTGACTCACAATGTGGGTTCAATCAACGCAGGTTCGACATTGCTTCCTTCAAGGCGTCGTTAAACTTCTCGGCATTGTTGCCGAAGACGTTGATACTCCGCTTGACAAATTTTTTCTCTCCGGACGTTGAAGGCTGGCTCGCCGTAATGGTGAGGTATTTCGCTTTGTTCTTCGCCTCCTTCACATCGAAAAAGTAAGTGGTCTTCCCTGCTTTGAGCGTTTTGCTGAAGAGCGCGGACATAAGCCGACCCTCCTTTCATCGTGGTGAGACAATGAGTGAGTTAGAACGCTACACCGAAAAGCGAATCGAAGCGTTATGGTCTTCACCGAGAGAGATCGCTAGAATACTCAGATACGCGGGATTTGAAACTAACGATTTCGGGCCGCTTTGTCAAGCGAAATAATCAGAAACCCTCCGGCTCTTCTAGGATGGCGAAGCCATCTGCCAAAGGCATCACTTCCCCGACCCGAAGGGTTCCTTTGGAAAGGGGTCTCCAAAGGAGTCCTTCGGACCTTCGGACGTGACCTTCGGGACTTGTCTGACCAGACAGCGGGTAGGTCAGACATTCTTGTCCGACCATACAGGACAAACAAGAATGTTTGTCCCACCACCGTAAATCGAGCCCTTTGCCCCATCTGCAATATAAAACCCTCCTGCTCTTCGTGAACAGGAGGGTTCTCAAGTCCAATTTGCCTCGTTTCAAGCCAACTTGAAACTCGAAACTTGAAACTCAAAACAAATGACTTAATACCTGATCTTACGCAGGGACTGATTTTCAGCCACAAAGTCACAAAGACACCAAGGGTAAATTAGGTTTTTTCGCCTACTTTCCTTGTTTTTCTTTGTGCCTTCCCCGCCCGACCGCCGGTCAGGCGGGCGGGGAGCCTTTTGCCGCTGTACGGCATCCCGCTCCTTTGATAAGATTATGGTTGCGGGAGTGGCAAAATTTCTAATGGGATGCGTAACATCAGTTAATACATATCACCGCCCATACCGCCGTGAGGCATCGGAGATGTATCTTTCTTCTCCGGCTTTTCAACCACAGTAGCCTCGGTGGTTACCAGCAAAGCGGCGACGCTCGCTGCATTCTCCAGGGCGATTCTGGTGACCTTGGTTGGATCAATGACGCCCGATTCGATGAGGTTCTCGTACCGTTCCGTCTGCGCGTTGAAGCCGAAGTCATCTTTACCTTCCTTCACTTTGTTCACAACAACCGAGCCTTCGAGGCCGGCGTTCTGAACGATCCAGCGAATCGGTTCCTCGAGCGCCCGACGGACAATATCGACGCCGATCTTCTGATCATTGTTGGCTGTCTTGGCCTCGTCGAGCTTCTTGATGCAGCGGAGATACGCAACGCCACCGCCCGGGACGATACCCTCTTCAACGGCTGCGCGGGTCGCGTGGAGCGCGTCCTCAACGCGAGCTTTTTTCTCCTTCATCTCAACCTCCGTCGAGGCACCAATCTTCAGGACTGCCACACCGCCGGAGAGTTTCGCCAGCCGTTCCTGCAGTTTCTCCTTGTCGTAGTCAGAAGTCGTCTTGTCAATCTGCTGCTTGATCTCGTTGATGCGCTTCTTGATGTCGTCCTTCTTGCCGGCACCCTCGACGATCGTCGTGTTATCCTTATCGATTGTTATTCGCTTGGCCGTGCCCATATACGAAAGCTGAGCGTTCTCCAGCTTGAAGCCCTTCTCCTCGGAGATCACCGTACCACCTGTCAGGATGGCGACATCCTCCAGCATTGCTTTCCTTCGGTCGCCAAAGCCGGGGGCTTTCACGGAGCAGACACGCAGCGTGCCGCGCAGCTTGTTGACGACCAAGGTCGCCAATGCTTCACCCTCAACCTCCTCAGCGATGACGAGGATCGAGCGGCCGGACTGGGCAATCTTCTCGAGGAGCGGTAGAAGGTCTTTCATCGCACTGATCTTCTTGTCATGGATCAGGATGTAGGGATCCTCGAGAACCGTTTCCATCGACTCAGCATCAGTGACGAAGTACGGTGAGAGGTAACCACGATCAAACTGCATACCTTCCACGACGTCCAGGGTCGTCTCTGTTCCCTTCGCCTCCTCCACGGTAATCACGCCATCTTTTCCAACTTTCTCCATCGCGTTCGCTATTAACTCACCGATGGCGGGATCATTATTGGCAGAGATCGAGCCAACTTGCGCGATCTTCTCCTTGTCATCACCGACGGTTTTGCTCATTTCTTTCAGACCCTCGACGATCTTTTGGACTGCAAGATCGATTCCGCGTTTCAAGTCCATCGGATTCGCGCCCGCCGTAACGTTCTTCAATCCTTCGCGAACGATGGCCTGGGCAAGAACCGTCGCCGTGGTCGTGCCGTCTCCCGCGACATCAGAGGTTTTTGAAGCAACTTCACGAACCATCTGTGCTCCCATATTCTCGATGGGGTCGCTGAGCTCGATTTCCTTTGCGACCGTGACGCCGTCTTTGGTGATGGTCGGCGCACCAAACTTCTTGTCGATGACGACATTGCGTCCTTTCGGACCTAATGTCACCTTCACTGCATCCGCAAGTTGGTCGACACCACGCTTGAGAGCAGATCGGGCTTCTGAATCATAACTGATGATTTTAGCACCCATTGCTTTCTATCTCCTTTCGTCAAATGTTACTTTTTCGGCATAATGGCGAAGATATCGCTCTCGCGCATGATGAGGAGTTCCTCACCGTCAATCGTGACTTCGGTTCCTGAATACTTCCCGTACAGCACGCGATCCCCAACTTTCACTTCCGATGGAATTTGTTTCCCGTCGTCGGATACTCTTCCCGGTCCGACGGCGATGACTTCCCCCCACACCGGCTTCTCTTTTGCGGTATCTGGAACGATGATTCCGCCTTTCGTCTTCTCTTCGGCCGGCGATGGCTTCACAACAACGCGGTCAGCCAATGGCTTGAGAGTCATAGAATTTACCTCCTTTATAAGTTTGTGTGATTAAAGAACTTATGGTAGGCCTTAGGTATTGGCACTCTTGGCGATAGAGTGCTAATAATATACACCAAATACCGGTTCTTGTCAAGAGGATTTCTGGCCTTCGATGACAAGAACGTACTCGCCGCGGGGGGACTTCTTGGAGAGTTCCTGAAGGACAGAAGCAACGGGCCCCCTCACGATCTCCTCAAATTTCTTGGTCAATTCGCGGGCCACGACGACCCGGCGGTCGCCTAGATACGCCTGGATTTCGCTCAACGTCTTGAGAATCCTGTGCGGTGATTCATAAAGGATGATTGTTCGCGTCTCCAGCCGAAGGGATTCAAGCTTGGTTTTCCTTCCTTTTTTCTGCGGAAGAAATCCTTCGAAGACGAAACGGGCGGTGGGCAAGCCGCTGGCAATGAGAGCTGAGATGAACGCCGTCGGTCCGGGGATCGGGACAATCGGGATTCCGCTATCGAGTGCACGCTGCACGATCCAATACGCAGGATCGGAGATACCAGGTGTGCCCGCGTCCGAAACGACCGCAACGGATTGCCCATGGAGGAGTCTCTCGATGAGTTGCTGAGATCGTTGGCGCTCATTGAAATCGTGATAGCTCAGCATTGGCTTGACGATGCCGTAGTGATCCAGCAGGATTTTCGTTTTCCGGGTATCTTCGGCTGCGATGAGGTCAACGGAGGAGAGAATCTTGACAGCGCGGTACGTGATATCCTCGAGATTCCCGATTGGAGTTGCAACGAGGTAGAGAGTGCCGGAGTGTGATCCCCGCATGGTTCGAGTTTCAAGTTCCAAGTTTCAAGTTCCAAGTTTCAAGTTTCAAGTTCCCCAGTCACGGACGTAGCGAAAATCGACATCAATGGTGCGGTAGGAGACCTTTGCGATGAGAGGAGGTCGTCGTTTGAACTGACTCTTTTGGATGAGCGTCTTGACTTTTCCAATGAAGTCTCGCTCAAAGCCGAGTTCCAGAAGCTCCTGATCCGTTCGCCGTTCATCCACCAAATGATAGAGCAAAGAGTCGAGACGGGCGTACGTGAATCCGAGTTCACCTTCATCGGACTGACCTTCCCAGAGGTCGGCCGTCGGAGTCTTGTCGATGATCGCCTGCGGCACGCCAAGTTCCCGCGCAAGTTGCCAAACTTGTGTCTTATAGAGATCGCCAAGCGGGTTTATGGCGGAGGCAGTATCCCCGTACAGCGTTCCGTATCCGACCATCAGTTCGGTCTTGTTGCTCGTGCCAATGACGAGCGCTCGCTCACGCGCAGAAACGTCATAGAGCACGATCATCCGCGCCCGCGCCATCACGTTGCCACGGCGAACACGGTCGGTGACACTCCATTGGTCACAGTACGCGTCGACCATCGGCGAAATGTCCACCAGCTCAGCGCGGATGCCCAGCTTCTTGACAACTAGCTGGGCATCCTTGACACTCTGCGGGCTGCTCGCCTTATGCGGCAAAATCACGCCGATGGTGTTCTCCTTGCCAAGCGCTTCGGCGGTCAAGTATGCGCTCACGGCAGAATCGACACCGCCGGAGACACCGATCACGCCCTTTTGAAATCCGGCACTCTGGGTCTCATCCCGGACGAAGCGCACGAGCAGCTCTTTCACGATGTCGGCGTTCAGCTCGAGACCGCCTTTCGAATCCTTCGGAACAGATTCCACGATCACTCCCGATGATGATTATGCAAATTCGAATCAATCCCCCTGACTGATTTCCTTCAGGGCTTGCCGAATGATCCGCTTCCCCTCATCAACTGCAGTCTTGGTCAGATTCAGCGGAGGACGAAACCTGATTGAGTGATCGCCACAGCCGATGAGAATCAGTCCCTCATCGTACGCCTTGCTCCTCAGCTGATCCCTGCTCTGTGCAGTGTCCAGATCAATGGCGCAGAGCATGCCCCGACCGCGCGCGTTGGAAACCAGACCTGGGAACTCATTGTGCAGCTCTTCCAGGTTTTGCAGGAGATACGCACCAACGATCCGGGCATTCTCCACAAGCTTTTCCTCTTCGATGATCTCCAATATCCTCTGGAACCGCACCATATCCACCAGATTGCCGCCGAACGTTGAATTGATTCTGCTCGGCTTGTGGAAGACATTTTCCAACACGTCATCAATGCGCTTGCTGCACATGAAGCCGCAGACCTGAGTCTTCTTACCAAACGCCATCAGATCCGGCTTCACGAAATACTCGTGTGCCCACATCTTGCCGGTTATGCCGATACCCGTTTGCACTTCGTCGAAGACCAACAGGATGTCGCTTTCGTCACAGATCGTGCGCAGCTCGACAAAGAACTCCTTGCGAAAATGGTTGTCACCCCCCTCGCACTGAATCGGCTCGATGATGAGAACTGCAATATCATCCGGATTGTTGATGATTGCCTGTTTGATCTGCTGAAGCGCAACAGTTTCCGCCTTCTGGACGCGGGCGAGATTCTCCTTATTGAGGGGGAACTGGATGACCGGGTTATGGATTCGCGGCCAACGGAATTTCGGGAAATAGTTCGTCTTCGTAGGATCCGTGTTCGTCAATGAGAGCGTATAGCCGCTTCTTCCGTGAAACGCCCTTCGGAAGTGAATGACCTGCCTCCCCCGTTCTTCCGTGTAGCCTTTGATGAAGTTCTTCCTCACCTTCCAATCAAACGCCGTCTTGAGAGCATTTTCCACAGCCAGAGTGCCACCATCAATGAAGAAAACGTAGGGCAGGTATTCCGGCATGGCAATGCGGGCAAACGTCTCCACGAATTCAGCCATCTCCACAGTGTATGCATCGGAGTTGGACGGTCTGTTGACGGCCACATAACCGAGCTTTTCGAGGAACTCGGGCGAGGCCATCTTCGGGTGATTCAGCCCGACCGAACCAGAAGCGAAAAACGTGAAAAAGTCCAGATATCGCTTGTTGTACCGGGAATCATAGAGGTAGCATCCCTGGCTTCTTTTCAGGTCGACAACCAGGTCGAACCCATCCACGAACATATGCTTCGACAGCGTGGCGTGAACCTCTGTTGGAAGGATTTTGACTGGGTTCTTCGTGGTGGGCTTTTCGGCTGCCCGACTCGTTTCAAGCTTCGTAGGACCTTCTTTCGGAGCTGATGGTACAGTTCGCTCAACCTTTGCAGCAGTCGTCTCGGACATAAGTCACCATAACGTTATCCTTTGTTGTGAGATATTGGTTGATGAATCATGGTGCACTCCCACAACTTCAGAAGAACTCCTGGTGCTCGTAGAGCGAGATAATGTACGGACGACCCATCATTGCCTATTGCTCAACATTATCGATCTGGGCGCGCTGCAACTTGCCACTGTAATCAACATAGACGGTCTTCCACTCGGTGAAGAAATCATACACCGTCCAGCCTCCCTCACGATGTCCATTTCCGGTCTCTTTCACGCCGCCGAACGGCATATGCGCCTCCGCGCCGATGGTGGGACTGTTGATATATGTGATCCCCGCTTTGATATCGCGAATGGCCATATAGGCATTGTTGATGTCTTGAGTATAGACGGACGAGGAAAGACCGTACGTCGTGTCGTTGCAGATGTCGATTGCTTCCTGAAGCGTCTTCGCCTTGATGACGGACAACACTGGCCCAAAGATTTCCTCGCGGGCCACCCGCATCGTGCGTGTGACCTCGCCAAGGACGGTGGGCTCATAGAACCAGCCTTTCGACAAACCGTCGCCGCCGGCTGCCTTACCTCCCGTCAGCAATTTCGCGCCTTCTTGAACACCGATCTTCACGTACTCATCGACCGTTGCCCGCTGCTTCTCATTGACACACGGCCCGACATCGGTGTCGCCCTTCAGCCCGTCACCGAGCCGCAGCTTCTTCGCGGAAGCGACGACCATAGACACGAACTTGTCATATACCTTTTCATGGATGATGAGTCGGCTCGTTGCGGTGCATCGCTGCCCCGTCGTCCCAAAGGCGCCCCAGAGAACACCTTCGAGCGCCAGGTCAAGATTGGCATCGTCCATCACAATCTGCGCGTTCTTTCCTCCAAGCTCCAGCGAGACTCGCTTCAGCGATTTGCTGGCAATTTCGGAGATCTTTTTGCCGACAAAGGTCGAGCCCGTGAAGCTCACCAAATCGACATCGGGATGCTCAACCATGGCAATGCCGACTTCCGTCCCGCCGCCATGCACGATATTGATGACCCCAGCTGGAACGCCTGCTTCAAGAAGGATTTCAACGAGCGTTGTTGCTGTTGCAGGGGTATCGGACGCCGGTTTGAATACGACCGTGTTCCCGCACAGCAGCGCGGGGAAAATCTTCCACGTCGGAATGGCCATAGGGAAGTTCCACGGTGTGATAATCGCCGCTACTCCAACGGGAACGCGAATCGCCATGTTGAATTTGTTCGGGAGTTCGGAAGGCACCGTGTGACCGAAGAGTCTCCTCCCTTCCGATGATGCGTAGTATGCCGTGTCGATGCCTTCTTGAACGTCACCGCGGGTTTCGAGAAGAACCTTTCCCATCTCCCGCGTCATCTGCCGCGCGATCTCCTCTTTGCGTGCCGTGAGGATATCCCCGACCTTGCGCATGATATCGCCGCGCTTCGGCGCGGGAACCAGTCGCCACGAGTCAAACGCCTTCTTCGCGGCCATGACTGCTTCGTTTACATCTTCCCGCGTCGAGAGGGGAAATATTCCGATAACTTCGTCCCAGTCTGCTGGATTTCGGTTTTCGAACGTTCTGCCAGATTTTGAGTCAACCCACTTACCGTCAATATAGTTTTGGAACTTCTTAGCCATTGGAGTGCCTCGTAATCAATGTAATCCAACTTGCTGAAAGATGTAATCAACCTGCTTGAGACTTCTTCGTGGATCAAAGAGCGCATCCAGCTCAGCTTTTGAGAAATGTCGTGTAACCTCCTCTCGCTGTGCGAGCAGCTCCCTAAAATCCTGACCGTTCTTCCACACGTTCATCGCCTCCTCTTGCACAATC
>JBBTCR010000403.1:0-2428 GCA_038043105.1 Bacteroidota bacterium | reverse complement strand
GAATGGATTCTCCTTCACGTTGAAGCAGAATCCCCGGATTTCGTGCAATCTCTTGCACCTGTTGTCGAAGATAGCTTAGGGCCATTTGAGGTGCTGAGGGTCGATACTTCTGAGTTGAGACGTGATGGCAACCAGCGGCGGCAGGCTTGGACCTTCCGGCTCACGACGTTCGACTCCGGAAAAGTCTTCATCCCACCGATTCCCTTTGGCTACAGGACATACGGCGACACGCTCCCGCGCACTGCATTTACCAATCCTGTGTTTCTTTTCATCGCTGGTGTCGCGATTGATCCGAAGGGAGACATCAAGGATATCAAACCGCCGCTTGACGCACCTTGGAAATTCGAAGACCTTCTCCCCTACTTGATCGCCCTCATCTGTATTGCCCTTGCAACGGCGGCGTACCTCTACTACCGCAAAAAGAAAAAGCAACGAGAGGAAGCCTTAGCGCCGTCTGATCCGATGATCCCGCCGGGCGAAGCCGCAATCATTGCGCTGCGCGTTCTTGAAGACAAGCGTCTCTGGCAACAAGGGAGAGTCAAAGAGTATTATTCCGAAGTCACTGAAATCGTGCGCCGATTCCTTGAGCACCAGTTTGGCATTCTTGCCCTTGAATCAACATCGGACGAAATCCTTCAACAACTGAAATCGCTCCCGGAAGCAGGGACACTCTTGAAGCAGTTTCAGTCATTCTTCTTAACAGCAGATCTTGTCAAGTTTGCAAAATATGAGCCAACGCCGGCAGAGCATGAGAGCGAGCTTCGCTGGGCATACGAAATCGTGCGAACAATGATGCCTCGGCTGACCCAGCCACCCGTAGAGATAAAGGAGACGATTGATGTTCGGTGATGGCTTTGCATATCCGTGGGTCCTATGGGGGCTTCTGGTTGTCCCTCTTCTCGCGTTTCTCTACTGGAAGCGCAGAAGCAAGCTTGTCACCGAAGTAAGATTTTCGTCCCTCCAACCGTTTGAACATACACCGCGATCCCTGCGCGAGAGGCTGCGCGATGTTCCGGTCGCTTTTCGCCTTCTTGCGCTTGCGCTGTTCATCATCGCGCTTGCTCGACCCCAGTCCGTATCGAGCAGAGAGAATATCACCACCGAAGGAATCGACATTGTTCTTGTGCTTGACATATCCGGCAGCATGCTCGCGGAAGATTTCAGCCCGAATCGGCTACAGGCAGCAAAGCAGGTAGCGGACGAGTTCATTGACGGCCGCATCAACGATCGGATCGGGCTGGTGATTTTCTCCGCTGAGAGCTTCACCCAATGTCCGTTGACAACCGACTATCCCGTTCTGAAAACCCTCTTGAAGGAAGTCAAGAAGGGGATGATTGCTGATGGAACAGCTATCGGCTTGGCTCTCGCCAATGGCGTTAACAGGCTTAAGGAGAGCAAGGCAAAGAGTAAGGTGATGATTTTGTTGACTGACGGTGTCAATAACCGCGGTGAAATTGATCCGATCACTGCTGCAAAAATCGCGGCTACCTATGGTCTCCGCGTGTACACAGTTGGCGTTGGCGCCCAGGGTGAAGCCCCCTATCCCATTGAGACGCCTTTTGGAATTCAACGACGACTGATCCCGGTCGACTTGGATGAGAAAACGCTGACTGCGGTCGCTGAGATGACGGGCGGAAAATACTTCCGCGCGACGGATAACAGAAAACTCAAAGCAATTTATAAAGAAATCGATCAGCTTGAGCGAACGAAGATCGAGGTCGCGGCTTACAAAAGGTACTCTGAGCTATTCTACGGATGGTTGGCGGGCGGGTTGCTGATGTTGCTCATTGAGGTGGGGCTTGTGTCGACGGTGCTCAGGAAGATACCTTAGAGCTGTCAGCTATCAGCGATCAGCTTTAAGGGCAATACAACTGAGAGTTATCTGGAGAGAAAGAGAAGATCATGAAGAATTTCAGAGACCTCGCCGTGTGGAAAAAGGCCCATGAATTGGCATTGGCAGTCTATCGCGCCACGAAAAGCTTTCCGAAAGACGAAATCTACGGCTTGACGAGCCAAATGAGACGCTCAAGCGCTTCTATTGCTGCGAACATTGCTGAGGGTTGCGGAAAGCGAACCGATGCCGACTTTGCCCGTTTCCTGCAAAATGCTTTTGGTTCGGCAAGTGAGTTGGAATACCACCTTTTGCTTGCCCGAGATCTGGGATTGTTGAAAACGGCCGAATATGAAGAATTGTGTTCTAACACCGTCGAAGTGAAGAAAATGCTTTCTGGTTTGCTTCGAAAGCTGACTGCTGATCGCTGAAGGTTACTATGCTCCGTTTCGCACATCCTGAATATCTGTGGGCCCTTTGGCTGATTCCGGTGATGGGAGTGGGATTTCTCGTTCTTCATCGCTGGAAAAAGCGGTTGCTTCACCGATTTATTGCGGAGCCGCTCTCTACCCAGCTCGCACCCGAAGCAAGCACAGC
>JBBTCR010000402.1:0-1615 GCA_038043105.1 Bacteroidota bacterium | reverse complement strand
ATTGCCGGCACAAGATGGAGAACCTGGGTCGGGCATGTAATGCCCCGATGGACATCTGCATGACATTCAATACCACTGCGGCATCCTTGATCAAACACAACATTGCCCGATCGGTCGCTGCGTCGGAAGGGCTCGATCTCTTACAGCAGGCTTACGAGAGCAATCTCGTTCAGTTTGGCGAAAACGTGCGCGAGCACGTGGGCTTCATCTGCAATTGCTGCGGGTGCTGCTGCGAAGCGATGCTAGCGGCGAAGCGATTCGGCCTGATGAAACCGATCCATACGACAAATTTTCTGCCTGAGATCGACGAGCGAACCTGCAACGGCTGCGGCAAATGCCTCGATACGTGCCCGGTCGAGGCGATGAGCCTTGTCTCCGCAAACGATCCTCGTCATGAGAAAAGGAAGAAGGCGCGTCTCAACGAGGAGATCTGCCTTGGATGCGGCCTTTGTGTCAGGAATTGCCCGAAAGATAGCGTCCGGTTGATGTCTCGACCCGAGCGAGTGATAACCCCGTTTGGATTCGACCCACCGCGTTGTCATGATGGCTATTGAACGTGGAAAGGTGCAGAATCTGATTTTCGATAATCAAGCGATGTTGAATCATCGGGCGATGGCGGCAATTCTTGGCGTCATCCTCAAACTACCGCCAATCAAACAGGCGATGGCTAGCAGGCAGATGAAATCTCGCTATTTCGAGTACTTAATCTCACGAATGAAGAATTGACCCAAGGCTGAACTCGAAAGCCGGAATGCCTCCGAAACTCTTTCCGAAATCATTTTTTTGGTTGAATTGTCTTGTGAGAATGACCAGCTCTTACGGAATTCATCTTGGATATCCTCCTTACGGACTTGTTCCGCGCGTCCCTTCTTGAACGCCCATGAATACACACTCCTTTATCGCTTTTGACCTCGGCGCCGAGTCAGGCAGAACGATCCTGGGCACGTTGGCGGATCAACGACTGCACATTCAGGAGGTCACACGCTTTCCCAACGAAATGCAGTCATTCGAAGGACACCTCCATTGGGACATCCATCGCCTTTTTCTGGAGATGAAGAACGGTCTACGAGCTTGCGTCTCAGCGCATGCGCAACCCGAAAGCGTCGCCATTGATACGTGGGGAGTCGACTATGGATTGTTGGACCGCGCGGGCTCTTTCCTTGGCTTGCCGTTCACGTATCGTGACCACCGTACTGACGGAATGATGGAGGAATTCTTCAAGAGGATTCCTCGTGAGCGTGTGTATGAACTGACCGGCATTCAGTTCATGCAGCTGAACACGCTGTTCCAACTATTCGCAGCCAAACGGGATTACCCCTCCATATTCGAGCAAGCGAGCCGTTTGCTGTTCATGCCGGATATCTTCAACTACTTTCTGACGGGGGAAGCGGCAACGGAATTTACTTTTGCGACGACATCTCAGCTGCATAATCCGCGAACCAAGCAGTGGGAGGAGGAGCTATTCTCGGCGTTGGATGTTCCGAGATCCATTATGCAGGAAATCGTTCAGCCTGGGACGATTCTTGGGAATATCAGCAAGTCAGTCGCAGAAGAGACGTCGCTTGGAGGAGCCTCCGTCATTGCCGTCGCATCGCATGACACTGGCTCGGCCGTT
>JBBTCR010000401.1:0-1408 GCA_038043105.1 Bacteroidota bacterium | reverse complement strand
TTCATAATTCAGAACTGCTGGGTCTCCATGTCGTGTACTGCAACCTCATCGCACTCACGATTACGGGAACCGTGAATTTCCTCCTGCAGGACAGATTGATCTTCACAAAAGAAAAAAGGTCGGATGGCTAGTCCGACCCACAAAAAAGAGATTCCGGAAGTTTCCAACCAAAAGGCATGGCGGGCAAGTCAAAACTTCGGGAATCTTCCCAGTTGCTTAGTTACTTCTTCGCAATCGACCCAATCATTACATCAAACTCAGCCTCTGCTGCTCCAATGCTTCTTGCCGGACCCGTGAACTTGAAGAACACGAGCCCTTCAGGCGCTTCGACAATTGCACCAAGCAAGCGATAATTCTCCTTCTTCCCCTGCGATTCCATCATGGGCCCGGCGGGAGCGAGATAGTTCCCCGCAATTTGCACGCGCGTCACATTCATACCGCTTATCTGCATCGTCGTCTTCAAAGCTTTCGCCGCATTCTCAAACTGTGAGCCCCACCGCTCGATGTTCGAGTTCACATCTCCACCCTGACCGCTGCCGAAATAGAACAACGCGCATTCTCCCCCTTCAGCGTCCCCTTCTGCGGCCGGGACAGAATAGGTAGCGACGCGCATCGGCCGCACTGCACCCTTGATCCACCGACTTGGGTAGGACCACTCGATTCCAGCGACTGTGTGTTCGGTCGTCTCTTTGGTCAGAGCGACCCCTTCTGATTGTCCCGATTCCTTCTTGCTGCACCCTGGAACAATCACTAACGCAGCCATGAACAACAAAAGCAACGGTATGATGCATCTTCTCATCAGACGAAATCCTTTCAGGAGATGTGGGTAAATGTTGGAAATGAACAATGAGCGCGATGAAGATTGCTTTTCTTCATCGGAAACGACGAGCGAATCCCCGCTCAGCTTCATTTCTTCGGCGACTTCTCATTGGTAGACCTCTTCATTCCTTTGACAACCTGCTCGTATGAGTGATCGATCATCTTCTTCAGCTCCGCTGCCGGGATGCTCTCGTCAAGGGTGATCGTGTTCCAATGCTTCTTGTTCATATGATAGCCCGGCCGAACCGCCTCAAACCGTTCCCTCAGCTCAATCGCCAATTCGGGATCGCACTTGAGATTGATTGTCATCGGATGAATGTCGAGCCTCGCAAGAAGAAAGATTCTCCCGCTCACCTTGAAGACAAGAACATCTTCGCCGAACGGAAAGCCTTCGGTAATCCTCCCCTTCTTCTTGAGACAGTAGTCTCGAATCGATCCGAGATCCATCAAGGAGTCAACGCTTCCGCACGTTGAACTGTCTGACTGACAAAGGCCTTCCCAATCGCAGCAACCGCGTCGCTTCCCGTCTGGATCATGAATCCGACCTCAGAATTGAAGCTTACCAGCCGCATTCCTTTCTGCGCCCAAA
>JBBTCR010000400.1:2669-4041 GCA_038043105.1 Bacteroidota bacterium | reverse complement strand
CCTTGTCGTGTCGGGAATAGGACCGGCTGGAGTGAATATCTTCGGTGAATGGCAATCGTCACAACCACCCGCCATCACGAGATACTTTCCTCGTTCAACGAGTGAGGGCGCCGTGCTCTTCGATGTGCACGCGGGAACCACGAGCACCAGAACAATCAACAGAAGCAAGGAAATGCCAACAACAGCTCTTTGTGGGTTCATTGAATACCTCCTTTTGAATGTTGGTGAGTTAATTATCCCCCTTATTCAGGTCTGGCGGCCGCATTTCAGTCGTTCATCCAGAATCGAATTCGGATTTATCCAAGTTCTCTCGCCCGAAGAAGATACGGAATTGTCCAATCGACAAGTCTGAAGGTGAATCTGCCTTCGAGGCCCAGAACTAAATCCGATGGACTCAAACGCGTCAAAGAGGTTCTTTTTAAACCACAACTATGAGCACATAGTTCCAGGAAGCCCTCTGCCGGCAGCTGGCAGATTCAATTCTCAGCCTCAGCCAAAGGCTGACCAGCCCGCCGCGCTTTTCCCGCCTCAACAATTCATACTGATATGGCGGGATCTCCCGCTTTCTGGATTCCGCTCCCAGAGCGGGATTCTGGAAAGCGGAACCGAACAGCGGGAGTGGCGGGTTGCGTGAGCCCACTGGCCAGTGATTGACTTTGAGTAGGGACTAGGGTACTTTGACATGCAGAGATTCCACCCCGCACAGCAGAGATCTAGGAGGGGGGATAGACCTCTGGACTCGTGAGATACGATGACGGGGGTTTTTGTGCCTGTGGATTGGAAAAACGTAACACAGAGGACACGGAGAAGTCGCAGAGAGCGCAGAGGGATCTATTGATCGCAAAAATGCCGTAATGCATATATTCGCCCGCACTGTGGGGGAAAGGAAATCGTTTTTGCAGTAGTTATGTGCAATTGCCCATCTCGAGAAACATAGGAAATTCAGCATGAGAACTCTAATATTGCTCTCTCTCTTTGTGGTCGGCTTGGAAATCACCTTCGCGCAGGATGGCTGGTTCTGGCAGAACCCGCTGCCGCAAGGAAACAATCTCAGAGGTGTCTCCTTCACCGATGCCAACACCGGAACAGTAGTGGGATGGAATGGCACGATTCTTCGCACGACCGACGGAGGCAAAACCTGGATGAGCCAGTCCAGCGGAACGACAAATGATCTCCAGGATGTCTCCTTCACCAATGCCAACACCGGAACGGCGGTCGGAAATAGTGGCACGATTCTTCACACGACCGACGGGGGCGCAACCTGGACGAGCCAGTCCAGCGGAACGACGAATCCTCTCAATGGTGTCTGTTTCACCGATGCCAACACCGGTACGGTGGTGGGGTCCTATCGCACCATTCTTCGCACGACCGA
>JBBTCR010000400.1:0-2569 GCA_038043105.1 Bacteroidota bacterium | reverse complement strand
GATGCCAACACCGGAACGGCGGTAGGATCCTTCGGTACCATTCTTCGCACAACCAACGGAGGCTCAACCTGGATGAGTCAGTCAAGCGGAACCGTAAATTGGCTCTATGGTGTCTCTTTCACCGATGCCAATATCGGAATGGTAGTGGGAGATTGGGGTACCATTCTTCGCACCACGAATGGCGGTGCCACCTGGACGAGCCAGCCAAACCCGATGAGCGGTGTGGGGAATGTGCTCACGAGTGTCTCCTTCACCGATGCCAACATGGGAACGGCGGTAGGGAGTGGCGGCAGTATTCTTCGCACGACCGATGGAGGCGCAAGCTGGACAAGTCAGTCGAGCGGAACAACGGAATGGCTCCAAGGTGTCTCCTTTACAGACGCCAACACGGGAACGGCAGTGGGTTCTCGGGGCATCATTCTTCGCACGACCGATGGTGGTATCAATTGGACAAGCCAAGCAAATCCGTATCAATATAGGGTGCTGAGTACTCTCTATGGTGTCTTTTTCACCGATTTCAACAAGGGAATCACAGTGGGAGATCGGACTCCCATTCTTCGTACGACTGACGGAGGTGCAACATGGACGAGCCAGTTCTGCGGTACGACGAATTCTCTCTATGGAGTCTGTTTCACCAATGCTAACACGGGAACGGTGGTAGGATCCTTCGGTACCATTCTTCGCACGACGACAGGTGGTGTAACCTGGCTCGAGCGCGACAAGACACCATTCCTCCCACAGTACCTCACGCTCACCCAGAACTACCCCAATCCCTTCAATCCGAGCACGACAATCCGCTTTGAGATTCCAGGCCGATCCTATGTCGCGCTGAAGATCTATGATTTGCTCGGTCGGGAGGTCGCAACGCTGGTAAACGAAACGCTCGATGCAGGGTGGTACACAACCATCTGGAACGCAAACCGAGTTGCCAGCGGGATCTACGTGTATCGTCTACAGGCCGGCGAGTACCAGGAAGGGAAGAAACTCGTTCTGCTCAGGTGAGAGGGCAACTGCACATAACACTTTTAAAAGGTCAGAGTCCCCGCCACCCTTCGACTCGTCCCGCCTCGAAGACAGGTGGGACTCGCTCAGGATCCGGCGGGAATTCGCTGAAACACGCTCAACCCCGAAAGAAGCATCCGGGGTCTTCGATCCGCCAGAAAGCAGGTTGGATTTCGCAGAAAGCACTCAACAAGAGAAAAATATTCCCCGTTCATCGTTGCAGAGGCAACGTTGGTTTGTTCTTTACTTGTCATCGGTCGACCCTGTTTTCCTGCGAAACAAATGGGTCGTTCTTACCGTCAAAGGAACGGCCGGGTTGGTTCAAAGCTCAACGGCATACCCGCCCGAAGCTCACAGTTCTTCACGGACAAACGTGCATCGAGCTGACAGTATGAAAGGTCCCACGATTCACTGTTTGTTGTTAGGTTTGGCCGTACTCTCGAATTCAAGCGCGCTCGGACAGGATAGATCCCGACCGACGGTCCCGTTCCCACCCGACTCTTCATCTAACACTGTCACAATCATCACCAAAGTTCCCTTCGATGGCGTCAATTACTTCATCAAGATCGTCCCTGTCGACACTACCGTGCCTGATCGCATGCCCATCTACAATCCCGAATGCGGGCGCGTACTCGTTTGGAGAGATTCCTTACAACGTCTTTTCGCGGATTCCCTGTTGAAGTATCTTCAAAAGCGAGGGTTCATGGAAGAAGTCCGACTTCTCACTACGCTTTTCCTTGGTAGAAGTCGGACTTCTACTGGGCGTAGATGATATGTCGCTCCTGACGGAGCTCAACAACCCCCTTTTAGGCTAAGCTATAAATATCACGTCCCTGACGGACTCGAAGCTCGAGATAAAATGAGCTTGATCTGACAGTCCCGTAGGAGCGAAACGTTTGAGGATTGTCGATACGTCGAGTGATCGAGCCCCGTGGGCGGTATGACAGTACTGTCAGCTATTAAGCAGCCTGCAGGCCGAAACACTCGAATCACATGCCGTTCTTCCACACTCCAATCTTGTCCTGTTGTCTTTCAGTCTAAACTGCAGTAGCTTCTTACCGCCGGTACCATCGAAGCATCGTATCCGTTCTATTGAGTCCCGATTCCTTCCGGGGGAGAAATTCATGGTCGAGGCAAGCCCACGAAGAAGTGTGACGGGCGAGTTGGCGCAATCAGCGAGGCCCTCGGAGATGGGAAACCAGGCTTTCCCAATCAACTAAAATCAGTCACATTGGGCGAAGCCCGCCCTGAACGAACTGAAGGGTCGAAATGCGTACCAGGCCAACCCTGAAGAGGTTTCGACTCCCAGCCCGTCGTAGGGTCTGGCGGGCGCTCAGACTGACTGGAGGTTCATTATGATCGGACAGACAATCTCCCACTACAAGATTCTCGAAAAGCTTGGCGAAGGTGGCATGGGTGTCGTCTACAAGGCCCTTGACACCACCCTCGACCGCGTCGTTGCGCTGAAGTTTGTTTCGGCGTCTGCCACCGGTGATGCCTCAACGAGAGAGCGGTTGGAGCGTGAAGCCCGTGCTTGCGCTTCGCTCAACCATCCCAATATCATGAC
>JBBTCR010000399.1:0-1526 GCA_038043105.1 Bacteroidota bacterium | reverse complement strand
TGCTTCTCAAGTCCACCCAGGTCAAGAACATCTGGGTGCCTTACGGAGTTTGAAGAAGGGGGCCCAGACAAAAAACGTCCCGATCGAGATCGTCGGCACAAGTCGAATATCTTCCGTCACAACACAGCCGTAGCAGGATCAGCACGACACCGACTCCTGCCCAGGTACTACCGAAAAGGAAAACGCGCCAACTGTGTGGGGCGTTTGCGTTTTGTAGCTCGTCCTGAGCGACCCTGAGCGAGTCCCGTTTTTGTGGGGACGAGACGAAGGGGAGTCGAACCTTTCGACGAGCTCAAGATTCGACCATGAGATAGATCGAAGGGTCAAAGGACGGGGGCGCCGCTCCATAAACGAGCGGGGCAGGCAGGACCCTTCGACCCAGCCCCGAAGAAACACAAAGGGGTCTCAGGATTTCGTCCCGCCGACTTCGTCATCGGGACTGAACTTTCCGCCGAAGGCGGATCAGCCTTCGGCTGAGGCTGAGAATTCAATCCTTCCAAACACTCCAACAAAAAATGCCGACGCCCCCTCAAGGGGGCGCTTCCGTTTCTTGCGCGTTGTTTGCGTCCCCGCCTGCCGGAAGGACACAACTGCGGCGGGCAGGCCGCTGCTTTTCAAGCGGGATAGCGGGGGCCCGATACATATACTGCAGAAGATTTTTCTGCGCGAACAATAGCCGCGGCATTCCTCGCATGTATCCCTAGATCCAGAATTCTGGTCGGAACCGTGGAGGATCTTACGTCTCGATCCACCTTATCCCATGAGTCCGAGGTGACCCTCCTTCATCCAGACGAATTTCATCGGTCAATTCCGAACCACCCTATAGTCGCGGATGAGCCGGAAATTTGGTCACGCGCGAAATGCCTTGTTCTTGCTTCTCTGGACCTACTGATGCTGATTGACCGAAATGGATCAGCTTTCAGAGCGCTCCCGCTTTCGTGCTGGCATCATACCACATGCGGACCAGCGGCACGGACATCAGCCGGAACTTGGTCGGCGAATGTCTTGAAGTTCTCTGCAAACAGAGCAGCATCAAGTCGTTTGCTCCGGGTTCCCCATGTGTACGAGGATCCGGTGCTTCACCAGGCCCCGATCCAGTGGGATCACTCCATCCCGTACGCGCTGACCATCCATCTCCACCCACGACACACCTCGCTCGCATCTCTCCGGATTCTCGACCTGGATCTCGTAGATAGCTTCCCCATGACGATAGCGCAGGCGGAAGCCCTCCCACCAACCGGGGATGACCGGAGACAACTGCATGTGATCCTCATGTACCTTCAACCCCAAAACCTCTTCAACCCAAGCTCGGTACATCCACGCCGCCGCACCCGTGTACCAAGACCAACCACCGTGACCGATCCGCCCGGGCAATCGGTACACATCAGCTGCGATCACGTAGGGCTCCACACCGTAGCGCCAGACTGTTTCCGGATCACGCGCGCGCTCAATCGGATTGAGCATGCGCAGCACTCTCGCCGCACGATCACCATCCCCCTGGCGTGCCAGGGCCATGGCAAACCACA
>JBBTCR010000398.1:0-1740 GCA_038043105.1 Bacteroidota bacterium | reverse complement strand
TTTGCGCCTTTGCGTGAGACTATTCGACTGGGTCTCTAGTGCGTCACCATTGTCTCGCTCACCCCAAACAAATAGATGTCAGCCTGCCGCTGAGCTGGTTAGTGCGACAAATCCGTACCGAGGTGGCTCCTTTGGGGATTCGGCTTCTACTCGGCGCTTGAGGCAATACTACGTGCGTCGCGAGGTGTTTCAGCCGGCACGCTCACTTTTCCGCAGTGATCAAGCCGATTCGGATGGCGTAGCGCACGAGACCGGCAACATCACGAATGTCGAGCCGTTCCATCAACTGAATGCGGTGTGTTTGGGCAGTCTTTAGGCTGATGTCGAGGATAGAAGCAATTTCTTTTGTTGTCTGCCCTTCAGCTATGAGTTGCAGGATCTCCCGTTGGCGCGGCGTCAACTGGTCGTACGCGCTTACCCTGCCGGCGACCCGCTGTTTGTACTTCCGAATCACGTGCTTGGAAACGGCAGGGGACAGGTAGGTTTCACCACGAGACACAGCCTTGATGGCAATTTCCAGTTCACTTGTGGCAGCATCCTTGATAAGGTATCCTGAAACCCCCACACGCAATGCTTGCCGAACGTATTCCTCGTTTCCATGCATGCTCAAGATAATGACTCTCACTTCAGGAAACGCTTTCAGAATGCGTTCTGCCGCCTCAAGGCCGTTCATGCCGGACATCGCGATATCCATTAGAACGATGTCCGGTCTTTGCTTTTTTGCAAGCTGGAATGCCTCGCGACCATCAGTCGCTTCCCCCACGACTTGAACCCCTGCAAGTTCTTTTAGAAGCGACCGGATTCCAGCCCGCACGAGTGCATGATCGTCCGCTAGAACGACGCGAATGGGTTTCATAGGTCTATGATTCCCTTGCGTGGCTCGGATGATCCAACCCCCCTAAGAGGAAAGAGCACTTCGATCTTCCTTCCCTCGTTTGGAGCGGATTTGATTTGCACGGTTCCCTCCATAGAGTGTGACTCCTTAGAAGCGAAAACGCTGACAACGTGAGAATCTGCCGGCGATGGCCAAGAACCCAGTGCCCAACGCAGACAAGGTCAACAAGTCACGACGGGCACAACCGGTTCAGATCGTGATCCGAAAGGATCATGCGATGGAGTGGATCCCGGCTCGATGTATGTCCTCAGGCCTTCGGGCGCTCTTTTTTCGCTTGTGTTCAGCTGTTGATACAAGACGGCTCGAGGGGTATTTTCTTTCAGCCCACCGCTGTCTCTCGTTGGCAAAAGCTGTAACACAAACTTAGCACAACGATGAAGGAAAAGCAACTCAGGAGAGCAGTTGCGCTGGTCTGTGCTTCACACGAGCACGTTAGCGGCTGCAAAACTGGCTGGATAGGGGGATTGTTATTCTCAGTGAGAAAGGCTTACTTCAGTAAAACGAAAAAGACCGAATGACCGAAACCAATCACGATCCCGTTCCGCTGATTCAGACGGGGGAAGAAGTCTCTCCTGGCGCCCACCCTCAAGGTCCGTCTCGGCGGGCGACGTATTGGAAAGACGCGAAGCGGGAAACGTGCGTGTTGTGGTGTGACACCTCTCGCATAAGGGGCAAGACGAGCCCTAGGAGCAGTGATTACAGGATCATCCGGATGGACCGGCATCGGAGCGGAGCACGCTGTCGAGCCGAGTGTCCATCTTTTCAGCCAGCACATCCCGGACGGTCGTTAAAAGAGCGTCAATGGTGTACGGTTTCTGAAGAATTGCGTTCGCACAGCTCCCGGC
>JBBTCR010000397.1:0-1281 GCA_038043105.1 Bacteroidota bacterium | reverse complement strand
CTCAGTGGCTACTCCTCAGCAAGATTGTACGGGAAAGAGATCCAAGGACGATTGCGGTGAACATCTCTCATACGCACGCGTTTTCAGATGGGCTGAGCACCGGTGAATGGGAACAGCTGCAACAGGCTCTCGGTCCGGAATACTCGAAGCGGGTCGTTCGCGCCGAACGGGTAGCGCTGGACTACATCGCCATTCGCATTCCGGAAATGCTGCCGGTCTACAAAGAGCTGATGAAAACCGCCCACGCAATCATCACTGAGGCATTCTCGAACAGAGTCATTACTCCCGGCAAAACCACCACGCAGGACGTCGTCTGGTGGATGCGACAGAAAGTGCAAGAGTTCGGCCTCGGAACGTGGTTCCAACCCAGCGTCGACATCCAGCGAAGAGGAGCCGATCTCTCAAGGGATCCCAATCCTGTCATACAGCGGGGGGATGTTCTTCACTGCGACTTTGGTGTCACCGGCATGCGACTGCACACAGACACTCAGCATATGGGTTACGTCTTAACGGAAGGAGAGTCTGACGTTCCGTCAGGAATAAAGAGCATTTTGGCAAACAGCAATCGACTCCAAGATATCCTGCTCCAGAATATGAAGACCGGACTCAACGGCAACCGGATTCTGGCAAATACCCTCACACAAATGCGGACAGAAGGAATCAACGGAACGGTGTATTCGCACGCAATTGGGGAGCACGGACACGGAGCTGGCACAATCATAGGCCTATGGGATCGACAAATGGGAGTCCCGGGGCGTGGCGACGTGCCTTTGCTACAGAATACTTGGTACTCTATTGAACTTCAAGCAACAACTCCGGTACCTGAATGGAACAATCAACTAGTCAGATCGGCGCAGGAGGAAGACGTGGTGATCGGAGCAGATGGATCAGTTCAGTGGATTCTGAACAGGCAGTCGGAGTTCCATATAATTCGGTGAGAGTCGGTCAAAGATGAATTGGTAACATCGGAAACCCTCGAAATCTTGAGAATTTCGAGGGTTTTCTGTTTTCAGGAACAAAGGACTTGATTTTCTGGTTAGATGCTGGTAACTTGTTATCGATTTTTGCGTAAGGCAAAGGTAAGTTTCGGCCAGAATAACCTTTACAACAGGGATTTGAGACTAGATCATCATTTAGGTTTCGAAGCGATTAAGAATTAAGGAGTTAGTCACCTGAACCAACACCACAAGAAACTGCTTCTGGCGAGCCTCTTGGCGGCCCTCATTACGTTGCTGCCGATGTCCCACGTCGGTTGCTTCCGGCCGGCTGCGGCGCTTTCCT
>JBBTCR010000396.1:0-5811 GCA_038043105.1 Bacteroidota bacterium | reverse complement strand
ACTAGTGCCGTTTCCAAAAAGGATTATTGTATTGCGACGTATTTGTTCCTATTGGAAACGAGCACTACTGCCTCATTTATACAAGATAACTTCTTAGAAGTGGCACTAGCGGTGAGAACTTGAGACCCAAACACTTCACGGTCGAAGATGCCTTTTACTTCATCACAACACATTGCAGCAGAGGATCAACACCGTTCACAGCCAAAGGAGCCTCTGAGACTTTCTTGAAGTCTCTTAAGGACAAACAGCAAGAGATTGATTTCGGCCTGCTTGCTTACGTGCTGATGCCGAATCATTACCATCTTCTTTTGCAGCTACCAGCGAAAATCAGCATTTCCAAGCTGATGAATCATATCAATGGAGCGAGTTCGAGGATGGTAAACGCGGGACTGCCCAAGCCACTGAAGCATTTGTGGCAGGGTGGGTTTCACGATGTGGTCGTTGAGTCAGCACGAAACTTTGCGATCAAGATCAATTACATCCACGACAATCCGGTGAGATGGAACCTGGTGACGAATGCCGTTGATTACGCTTACTCCAGTGCAAGATTCTACCTCGACAAGCTCGGAAATCCCTACCTTGATCCGATGTCATTCGATGACTTTGGACTTCTGGGATTGACTGAATCGGTACACACTGTGATATGATGACTGACTGTATGTCGTCCTCAAGGACGACCTCCCAGCGATATTTTTCCTTTTTCCTTGATTGATGCACGAAGAAGAGGTCCTCGGTAAAGCCTACGATGCTCGCCTGATGCGGCGGCTCTTGGAGTATCTCCGCCCGTACCGCTGGTATGTGGTGCTCGGGATTCTCCTGAGCGTTCTCACCAGCGCACTGGAAGCCGTGCGCCCCTACTTTACGAAGATCGCGGTAGACGTCAACATCGCCAACAAGGACAAAGAAGGTCTCCTGTGGACGGCGCTCATCTTTCTTGCGGTCCTTCTGGTTCGTGGTCTCATCCAATATGCGAATGCGTACCTCACCCAGTGGATCGGCCAGAACACAATCTATGATCTCCGCATGGAGATCTTCCGGCACCTGCAGAATCTCTCGCTGAGGTTCTACGATAAGAACCCGATCGGGCGGCTCATCACGCGGGTGACCAACGACGTCGAAGTTCTGAACGAAATGTTCTCCTCCGGCATCGTCATGGTTTTCAGCGATGTCTTTACGATCCTCGGCATTTTCTACTTTATGTTTTCCATGAGCTGGGAGATGGCCCTCGTCTCGTTGAGCGTCTTGCCATTGCTCTTCTACGGTACATTTCTGTTCAGGAAGAGAGCTCGTGAGGCATACCGGGAAGTGCGCATCCAGATTGCCCGCATCAATTCGTTTATGCAGGAACACATCACGGGGATGATGGTTGACCAGATCTTCAACCGGGCCAAGAAGTCGTATGAGAAGTTCTCTCGCATCAACGCCGCCCATCGGGATGCGAACATCAAGTCGATTTTCTACTACGCGGTCTTCTATCCGGGAGTCGATCTGATCGGAGCCCTCTCGATCGGTCTCATCATCTGGTATGCCGGAGGAAATATTCTGGATGGTGCTCTCACGCTCGGTACCGTCATAGCGTTTGTGCAGTTCAATGAAATGTTCTGGCGCCCGATTCGTGATCTCTCCGAAAAGTACAACATTCTCCAAACGGCAATGGCATCGTCGGAACGAATCTTCCAGCTGCTCGATGACAGGACGATCCCGAGCATCCACCAGACGCCACAACCGCTGGAGCACGTCAAGGGAGAGATTGAATTCCGCAACGTCTGGTTTGCCTACAACACCCCTTCCGACGGAGCCGATTCCCCCGAGTGGGTGCTGAAGAACATGTCCTTCCACGTCAAACCGGGAGAGACCGTCGCTTTTGTGGGACATACAGGAGCAGGAAAGACCTCGATCATCAGCCTTCTCACTCGCTTCTATGAAATACAAAAGGGGGAGATCCTGATTGACGGGGTCAACATAGAACAGGTGCAACCTGAAGATCTGCGGAAGCATATCGCTGTTGTGCTCCAAGATGTCTTCCTCTTCTCCGGCGATATCAAAGGAAACATTCATCTCGGTAATGATACGATTTCCCTCGATCGTGTGAAGGCCGCGGCGCGCGTCGTGGGCGCTCATCGCTTCATCGAGGAGCTGCCGGGACATTATGACGCGGAGGTGAAGGAGCGCGGAGCAACGCTCTCGGTTGGACAAAAGCAACTCCTTTCGTTTGCTCGGGCGCTCGCATTCAGTCCACAGATTCTCATCTTGGACGAAGCGACCTCCAGCGTCGATACCGAGACCGAATTGCTCATTCAAGCGGCAATCAAAAAGCTTTTGAAGGGACGCACCTCGATCGTCATCGCACACCGTCTCTCGACAATTCAAAACGCCAGCAAGATCATTGTTCTGCACAAGGGGGAGATCCGCGAAATGGGAACTCACCAGGAACTCCTGAGCCGCGATGGCATCTACCGAAAGCTCTATCGGTTGCAGTACAAGGATCAAGAGGTAAAAGCTTAGGGCAGATTTCGGGAATCCCACGAAAGAAGCTATGGCTCAAAACAAAATCATCACAATCGAACGTCACATCATCGAAGGTGAACGTGCCCACCCCGGCGCTACGGGTAACTTTTCGGGACTGCTCCGTGATTTGACCCTCGCTTTCAAAGTGATCTGGCGGGAAGTAAGCAAAGCCGGACTAGTCAATATTCTAGGCTCGGTCGGACGAGAGAACATCCATGGTGACCAAGTAAAAAAACTCGATGTGTTTGCCGATGAAATCATCTACAAAGCGATGGACCACGGCGGCCACCTGTGTGTGATGGCATCCGAGGAGAATGAAGACGTGCTGAACATCCCTGAACACTACCCGACGGGGAAATACGTTCTCATCTACGATCCCCTCGACGGGTCGTCGAACATTGACGCGAACGCGACAATTGGCACAATTTGTTCGATCTATCGGCGCGTAACGCCTTCGGGGAATGGTTCCATGGAGGATTGCCTCCAACCGGGATATAAACAGATTGCAGCAGGATACGTCATCTACGGGTCATCAACGATGCTTGTCTATACGACAGGCGATGGAGTGCATGGATTTACGCTGGATCCGGCCATCGGCGAATTTCTCCTTTCGCACGAGAATATCCGTATCCCTCAGCGCGGCAAGATCTACAGCGTAAACGAAGGGAACTATCACCGGTGGTCCGAGGGGATCAAACAGTACATCAGCTATTTGCAGGAAGAGGACACCACCACGGGCCGACCGTACTCCACCCGCTATATTGGCTCGTTGGTCGGCGACATTCACAGGACGCTTCTCTACGGCGGAATATTTATGTACCCGGCCGATTCGAAAAATCCTGAGGGGAAACTCCGTTTGATGTACGAAGGAAATCCCATGGCCTTTCTGGTGGAGCAGGCAGGCGGCCGCGCCAGCAACGGCTCCCACCGCATTCTCGACATCCAACCGAAAAAGCTCCACCAACGCACGCCGCTTTTCCTCGGCAGCGAAGAGGACGTAGTGATCGCAGAAGAGTTCATCCAGGGCAAGCGTAGTCGGTGAAAGCACACGTCACCGTGAAGCAGAGTCAGCTTGTCGGCAGGGCGACCTTCGTTGTTGTTGATGTTGAGACAACGGGGATGAGTCCAACGGACAACCGCATCACGGAGATCGCCATGATGAGAGTTACGAACGGCGCGCTCGTGGATGAGTTCTCGACCCTCATCAATCCGCTCGTCACCATTCCCGCCTATATCACCTCGATGACTGGCATCGATAATGTGATGGTCCGGGATGCCCCCACCGCCCGCGAAGTTGTGCCCTTCATCGCGGAATTCCTCGGGGACGCGATCTTTGTCGCACATAATGCGCCGTTTGATTGGGGTTTTGTCTCTCAGACCGCGCGGAGGGAGCGAGGCGTCCAGCTCTCCAATCCACAGCTCTGTACGGTGAGGCTTGCCAGCCGGATTCTACCACAGTTGCCGAGCAAATCGCTGGGACCCGTTGCACAGTTCCTGAACGTGAAGATCCCTGAGCGCCATCGCGCCTCAGGTGATGCTTACGCGACCGCTCTCATCCTGGTGAAATTCCTGTCGTATTTGCAGAGGAAAGAAGGGTTAAGGACGGTTGAGGAACTGCTGAGGTATCAACATGGGCGGCGTTAGAAGTCCGACTTCCTGCTTTGAAGGAGATGTCCGACTTTTCGCGTCGTATGGTCTTTGTAAGAAGTCGGACATCTTACTCGTTCACCCAAACAATCGTCTTTCAATCTCCTTCCTCACTTTTTCCTCTCCCGCATAATCCATAACAAATGATTGATAGTCCTGAGCTGTGCCAAAAAACTGCTTGCGCACCCTGATGTTCGGCAAGTTATCTGGCGCGGAATCCGAGATCCACTCAACATAATCCGAGTATTGCCAATCTTGAGGGAATTGCACAAATCCCGCTGTGACCGGATTGAGATGAATGTAACGACAGAGATGAGTGAGGTATCTGTCTTCGTCAATCAGCCTTGCACGAAAATTGCCCTCAAATAAGTGACCTGTCCGGTTATGCCAGCTGTTAAACGATTTGACATACGATGTTGAGAACGATCTCATCAGATTGGAAAAATCAACCTCATGCTCCAGCCGTATCAGAAGATGATAATGATTCGGCATCAGACAGTACGCATCAAGCTCAACGCCTTGAGGATCAAAATAGTGATGGAGTTGCTTCAGGAAGAAACGATAGTTCTGGTCCTCGAGAAAAATATGCTGCTTGTTGTTCCCTCGATTGTAAAGGTGGTAGTAGTTCTCTGAAAGGAATTGCTGCGAATGGGAGGACATACTGATCAGTCCAGAAGTCCGACTTCTAGCTTGGTTTAGAAATCCGACTTCTTGGGAAGATTCCCGAAATCTACGAATGTCGTGCTGAATGAGATTTCGGGAATCTCATCCTGCGGACATCTTGTCTACCTTCCCACAGGCCTTGGCAACGTCACGAGGCTCGCGTTCCCCTCTTTGTCGATAGCCTGCACACCGAACAGATAGTCATCCTTGGAGACTTTCAGCGTAATGCTGGTGTCCCGTGTAACGACCGATTTCTCCCACAGAGGCGCGCTGGTTTGACGGTATCGTATGGCGTAACCCGCCAAATCGGGCTCAGTGTTTTTGCTCCACCGGAGAACGGTGTCGTACCCAAGCTGCGCAGTGAGGATGTCGACCTTCGATGGCGGAGTAGGCGCGCGAGCGAGAGTTGCGATCGCTGCGGCGTTGATACGCGCGACTTCGGCACAGTACCCGAAATCGACGAACTTGGGGAGATCGCCATACTCTTTTCCGTTTTCCACGCGGACATCTTGGTGCTGATGGTCATAATTCTCCTTCACTTCACTGAACCGGACTGCCCTGAACCCTCGCTCGTGAAAGGGACGGTGGTCCCCGCCCCTCAGAAACCGATCAAGCCGGTAGACAAGCTGCACGCCGAACTTGGGATTGTAGCGCTCGCCAATCTCCTTGATGTATCTTGCGAGCGTTCGTGACCCACCGTCATTTTCCAAGCCTTGCGATATTCGTTGACGGAAGACTGAGCCAGTATCAAGTGGGCTGAACGCCTCCGAAAAAACGCGGACGCATTTGTTCTCTTTGGTACCGTCGCCGGCGATTGTGCTTCCCACAATGTCGTTCTTGAACACGGCTTCGACATTCCACCCTTGTTGCTTGGCCATCTGCGCCCAGGCTGTTGCACCCAGCAGCCCCTGCTCCTCTCCGGCAAAGGCGATAAAGACGATTGTTGCATCAAACGTCTGCTTGCTCATAACCCGAGCCAATTCCAGAACGACC
>JBBTCR010000395.1:0-8337 GCA_038043105.1 Bacteroidota bacterium | reverse complement strand
ATTGCGGGTCTGGAAGGCAACAACACTCTTCCAGCCTTTTTCCTTGAAGAGCGCCCGTGTTACGGATGGATCGCGGCGGTAAGCTGCGAATTCGGCATGCTGGATGCGTTTGATAAGCGTTATTTTTCCACCGATATAGGTCTCGCTGATCCCCCGGCCATACGCCGCTGCAGTGTCGATGTAGTTCACCCCGAGGTCGATTGCCCGGTTGATGATGGCGATGGACTCATCCCTGGTTCCGGATTTCTCCAGTGTTGCCTGTCCTCCGAGACTGAAAATGGTCACGTCGTGGCCCGTTTTGCCGAGAGAGCGCGTGGGGAGCACACCCTCCTGCTTCCGGCTTGCAGCCAGCGATTCGAGAGAATCGGATTTGCTCGCAAGGAATACCGCAGCAGCACCGCCAATCGCTGTCCTTACAAAAGCTCTTCTGGAGAATTTTTCATCCTTCTTCATTTCGCGCCTCTATCTGCACTTCTTTTATGTTCAGTTAGGAGATTCAATAATCCACGCCACGGGAACGCATCTTCGCCGGTCGCTACAGTCGTTTCTCTCGCAGTGAAGAGACCATGGGACGCAAATGTGCAAGGAACTGATGGCACCGAGCCATTTGGTCTTCCACGTATATACGATCAAATTCGATGAGCGCAAGGTAATCTCCCTCTTGCCGATCTTGGAACAGTTGATCGTAGAACTTACCCCATCGCACATCGAGCAATTTGGATCGGATGAACTCCCGATGGAACGCCGCACGAACCCCCGCATGTTTCTTGAAACGCGCATGTCCTTCAAGTAGGGCCGCGCTAACCGCATAGAAGGTAGCATAATAGGTCCGATTCATCGCAAAGGTTAACGCACCAGCATCAAGCTCGCGCTTGGCAGAGGAAAGGCTCTCCTCGGCTTTGGACCTCCAGTAGCGAACGACCTCTCCTCTGTTTTTTTCCGCGCTCACAATGCGACTCCGTCTTCAAGAATCTCAGCTCGTAGCGGGAGAATGGAAAACACGCCCGTTTCCCACGAAGCGCGGTCTACAACGAGAGTGCTGAAGTTGGTTCCGTAGCGGAGATTAACCTCGAACACGAGGTCAGTGATCTGGTGGCGGACGGGCCGTTTGAGGGAATCTCGAGTAACGATGAGCAGGTCGACATCTGATTCGTCATCTACCTCACCACGTGTGATCGAGCCAAAGAGACTGATCGCGACGACGTCGAACGCGCTGGTGAGTCGCTGACGGAGCTCATCTAGTCCTTGCTTTTGACCCGGGGTCAGCCTGATTTGGTCCAGTGTTTTCATTGATTGCGCTCTCTTCGGAAGATCTCGTCGCAATTTAGTGAGTTTCTAGCCAAATGCCGCCTAATGTCCGCGTCCGCATGGTCAAACAGATGCGCTGCTATGCCCACAAGATGAGCCCCATTTTGTAAGGATTATCCAGATCCTCATGCCGTGGGAGAATGCGCACCGTGTGTCCCAGGCGGCCGCTCATCTCGAGCTTGTTGACGCCAACGAACTCATACACTGTGCCCTTCGGCTTGTCCGCTGGTTTCATCAACACAACCTTCGGGTTCTCGATCTCGCCGTGAGCGTTCAGTGACCCGTAGTAAAGCTCGACAGACACATCATCCGGTTTGAGTTGGCCAAGGTCAATCTGTGCGCGTACCGTTAGAGACTCACCGACCTTCAACAGCTTGTGGTCCTCAACAACCAGCTCCCCGATCTTTACTGTGTGCCATTGCTGTCGGAAATGTTCCTTCCAGACGGCAAACCGCTTCGCGCGTTTGAAACCGTCGGCAGTAAGATTGGTACAGTGATCAATCGCGGGGAGATACATCTTCTCCGTGTATTCGCGCACCATCCGATTGGTGTTGAACTGCGGCCCGATGGCGCGCATAGCGCTCTTCATCTTGCTGATCCATTGACGCGGAAGACCTTCTGCCCCTCGTGTATAGAACAGGGGAACAATCTCCTTCTCCAACAAGTCGTACAACGCGTTGGATTCGACGTCATCCTGGAGTTTCTCATCGGCGTATTCCTCTCCACGTCCGATAGCCCAACCGGTGTGCACATTGTACGCCTCGTCCCACCACCCATCAAGAATGCTGAGGTTGATGGCGCCGTTCATAGTAGCTTTCATACCGCTTGTGCCGCTTGCCTCCAGAGGACGTCGCGGTGTGTTGAGCCAGACATCGACGCCCTGGAGCATATACCGGCCGACGACCATATCATAATCCTCAAGAAACACCATGCGGCGGCGAACGCCTGAGTGTCGCTCAAAGTGGATGAGTTGACGAATGAGTTCTTTTCCTGGCGTGTCGTGGGGATGGGCCTTCCCGGCGAAGATGATCTGAACCGGTCGTTCTTTGTCAGTAAGAATTCTGATCAACCGTTCGGCGTCCCTGAGGAGCAGCGTGGCCCGCTTATACGTGGCGAATCGTCGTGCAAATCCGATGGTGAGCGCCTCCGAATTGAGCACATCGTTCGCTTGAGCGACTTCCGATGGAGGCGCGCCGCGCGACTCCAATTGTGAAGCCAGGCGAGTGCGCGCGAATGCGACGAGGCGTTCCCTCCGCCGCTCGTGAGTGCGCCAGAGCTCTTCATCCGGAATGTGGTGTACGCGGCCCCAGAGTCCGTAGTCGCCTGCATCCTCGCGCCATCGCGGGCCGAGATAACGGTCGTACAGTCCGGCCATTTCCCGACTGATCCACGATGGGGCATGAACGCCATTCGTGATAGAAATGATCGGCGTTTCGGTCACCGGCACGCCGGGCCAGACGTTTTGCCACATCTTGCGCGAGACTTTTCCGTGAAGCTTTGCAACGCCGTTGCTCGATCCGGCCATGCGGAGCGCGAGGACAGTCATGCAGAATGCCTCCTGGTCGTTGTTAGGATCTTGACGACCGAGGCCGAGGAATTCCTTGCTCGTAAGGCCAAGCTCTCGATAGTAGCTTGAGAAATACCTCTCCATCAGCTCAGCTGAGAAGTAGTCGTTTCCTGCAGGCACTGGCGTGTGCGTTGTGAACACTAATCCAGCTGTTGTTGCCTCCCGCGCTTCAGCAAACGAAAGCTTTGAGGTTGCCATCATGTCTTTGCACCGCTCGAGGCTTAGGAACGCGGCGTGACCTTCATTCATGTGACACACCGCCGGATGGATGCCAAGCGCCTTGAGTGCACGGAATCCGCCGATGCCGAGTAGGATCTCCTGCTTGATGCGCAACTCCCGATCGCCGCCATACAGTTGGTCGGTGGTGTCTTGGTCCTCCTGAGAGTTCGCTGGGATGTTCGTGTCGAGGAGATAGAGAGGATTGCGACCGACTTGCACGCGCCAAATCTGAGCATAGACCTTGCGGCCGGGGAGGTCGACTGAAACCGTTACGGGCTTTCCATTCTTGTCGGCCTCAAGGCGTAAGGGCAAGGTGTAGAAATCATTCTCTGGAAAGCGCTCCTGCTGCCATCCGTCAGCATTCAGGTACTGCCGGAAATACCCTTCTTGATACAAGAGTCCTACACCGACGAGCGGCAGACCGAGGTCGCTCGCTGATTTCAAATGATCGCCGGAGAGCACGCCCAATCCGCCGGAGTAGTTCTGTAGGCATTCTGTCAGGCCGAACTCTGCCGAGAAGTAGGCAATCTGGTTGGCTCCGACTTGTGAGTAGGTCTTTCGGAACCACGACGAGTTGGTATCGAGATACTTCTTATACCGTTCGTGAGTCCGCTCCAGCTCCGCGAGAAAGGCATCATCCCGAGCAGTACTGTTCAGTCGCTCCTGACTAATCATCCCGAGCAGTAGCACCGGATTGTGGTTCGTCTTTTCCCATAGGTCAGGATCCAAACGGATGAGGAGCTCCATCAAATCGTGATCCCAGACCCACAGAAGGTTATAGACTAGTTCGTGGAGCGATTCTAGTTCTTTCGGAAGAGAAGGAGCAACGGTGTACGTGTGGATCGGTCGAATCATAGAGATTGTCCTTTCTCTACGTCAGAGAAGCTCTGCATTTTTGACTGCGTAGGGCACATGCCATACGGTTGAAAGGATTCGCTTTCGGTGGAGGATTTGCAGTATTCGAAATGCTCAGGCAAGGTTAAGAAAGATTCGGGACAAATACCACAGCGGATAACCTCTCGCTCCTGCGGTGTTCCTGGAATTTGGAAGTCAGGCCGAGCGGAAGCGCTCTGCAGGGGCGGAATTGGTGTGGGAGGATAACGGCTGACGGCAATTCAGTGCGTCAGCTGCTCCTCGATGCTGATGGGATTGTCGAGGTTCGATTCAAATACCAAGCCGAATGTCGATGTGTGAGTTGGATCCGAGATAAAAGCGAGATCCCGACCCGCAAAGGATAGGTACACGCTACTTTTCGGGGGCGGAGGACGACGAGTCCGCCTCCATGAGGCGATCGCGCTCGTTGTCAACCCAAGTGCAGATCAGATCGACCTCGGCTTTCGACAGCGCAGCATCAGGATGCATGATGCGATACGGTTTGATGGGCATCGCATCGTCCATAAGCTCTTGACAGATCTGATCAAGCTTCGAGATCTGCTTCTTTTGAGTGTAGTCACCCCACGTCGACAGGTTCATGTTCGAACGACCATTCTTCACATCTCTCGCAACAAGCCAGGATGTGGGGGCGATGTAACTGTACCATGGCCACTTTGTGTAGTGGGTGTGGCAGTCATAGCAGGAACGCTCGAGGATTGCCTTCACCTCGGGAGGCACGTTGATGTGCGCATAGATTGTTTTTGACTCATCTACAGGCGGGTTTGTTCGTTCCGGTTGCACGAGCTGGATTCCGAGAGCAATCACGACAACGGCAATGCCTCCCCACTTGATGGCCTTTCGCATACGCTGTTTTCCTCCGAATGATGAGTCGATGGTTTTTCCTGAAATGTCAACGTTCGATCAATCTTCTAACCTAAACCACACCAGAAAAGTTTCCGTGTCTCTCGTCCCCCCCTTATGTCAAGATCGACGTTACTGGCGGTTGTCCTTGTAGAATGCGATCAATCCATTTGTGGAGGAGTCGTGGGATGTGATGACGTCGCGGCTCGCGAGTTCAGGCAGGATAGTTTTCGCAAGCTGTTTCCCAAGCTCTACACCCCACTGGTCGAAGGAGTTGACGTTCCAGATTACTCCTTGAACGAAGATCTTGTGCTCGTACATTGCAATTAGGGATCCTAGCGTACGAGGAGTGAGCTTGTTGAACACGATGGAGTTCGTCGGTCTGTTGCCGGGAAACACCTTATGCGGCAGCAGACGCTCCAGATCCGCTCCGGGTATCCCGGAACCTCTGAGCTCCTGCCGCGCCTCTGCTTCGGTTTTCCCGCGCATCAGCGCTTCAGTTTGTGCGAGGAAATTGGACAGGAGAATCGAATGATGATCGCTGATGGGATTGTGCGTTTGCATCGGCGCGAGGAAGTCCGCCGGGATCAGCTTCGTGCCCTGATGAAGAAGCTGAAAGAACGCGTGCTGGCCATTGGTGCCCGGCTCACCCCAGATGATCGGTCCCGTCGAATAATCGACTTCGTTACCATCGCGAGTGACTCGCTTCCCGTTGCTTTCCATATCCCCCTGCTGCAAGTACGCCGGGAACCGATGCATGGACTGATCGTAGGGAATGATCGCATGCGATTCCGCGCCAAAGAAATTGTTATACCAGACTCCAAGAAGGGCAAGAATGATAGGGATATTGTTCTCAAACGGAGCCGTTCGAAAATACTGGTCCATCTCGTGGGCTCCGGTCAGCAGCTCATCGAAATTGTCCATCCCGATAGAGAGCGCAATGGATAGTCCTATGGCTGACCACAGTGAATAGCGGCCGCCCACCCAATCCCAGAACTCAAACATATTCCTCGTATCGATGCCGAATGCCGATACGTCTTTTGCGTTGGTAGAGACTGCAACGAAGTGTTTCGCGACGGCGGATTGGTCCTTCACGCGCTCGAGAAACCATCGCTTTGCCGACTGTGCGTTGGTGATCGTTTCTTGCGTGGTAAATGTTTTGGAGGAGATGATGAAGAGCGTAGTCTCGGGATTCAACCGTTTGAACGTTTGAGCAATGTGCGTTCCATCGACGTTTGAGACGAAGTGGACGTTCAAACGGGGATGACCGTACGGTTTCAGCGCTTCCGTCACCATGACTGGACCCAGATCGGAGCCGCCGATGCCGATGTTGACGACATCGGTCATCTCTTTGCCCGTGAATCCTTTCCAGCTTCCATTTCGCACCGATTCGCTGAAGGTTCGCATGTGATCCAAGACTTCGTTTACCGCGGGCATGACGTCCTCGCCGTCGACGATGATCGGTGTGTTGGAGCGATTGCGCAGAGCAATGTGCAGGACGGCGCGGTGCTCGGTTGAGTTGATTTTTTCGCCTGTGAACATTTTCTCGATCCATCTGTCGAGGCCGACTTCACGAGCGAGGTCGAGGAGAAGCGACATCGTTTTCTCTGTGACTCGGTTCTTCGAGTAATCGAGGAGAATATCCTTCCACCGGACGGAGAGCTTTTGAAAGCGAAGCGGATCCCCGGCGAAGAGATCTCGCATATGCACCAAAGCGATTTCTCTCTGGTGCTGTCCGAGGGCCTTCCATGCACTTGATAGGGTCAATCTGGACATAGCGTACTCGTATCTGTGAACGATGCTACGGAGAAAAAAAGGACGTTGATCTGATGATCAAGGCCGAGCCAATATAGCGAATTTTGCCAGGAACAATGTGCACGCCGATGATTAGGTTTCATAGGAAGTAGAACCGGTAAGACTGCGGTCCTCTTCGATTCGCGAAGACAAGATTGTTCAGGTGGGTGGAGATTCGACTGGCGGCTTTTTGACGAGCTTTCCGGCGATGACGGTCAGCAGGCCGAACACCACTCCGCTCAAGGCACCGATGATGGGACCCATGATGAGGACGATCACTGCCGGAGGGATGGCTTGCGGCATGTCTTTGAGCCCTTCAACCATTTTGGGATTGTTTGCCAGGTAGGTCGAGAAGAACATAGCTTGAATGAGAGCGTTGAAAACTCCGTCGAGAATGCCCAGATAGAATCCGTGGAGAAAGAAGTCGTCAGCGACTCGCCTCGCGAAGATCCAGGCGCAAAGAACTCCTATGACCAACCACATCAGCCACTCGTAGTTTTGCGTCAACCCCAGCACGGACGCAGATCCCATAGCGATGCTGAAGAGAGAAAGCAGGGAGATCAGTTTCCAGTTCATGTCTTGTTTGGTGTATTGTTTGGTCTACAGGCAGCACTAATGTAAGAAATTTCCATGACAGAATTGATTAGTTCTGACTGAAAAACCTTACACGGAGATACACAGAGAAATGACGAGAGACACAGAGGGTGAATTTGAATTGTCTCTCCGCGCACCTCTGTGTCTCCTCTGTGATCTCTGTGTTGTGTTTTCCCTTTTCAGTGAGAACTCACCACTCTCCGAATGGATAGTTGATGTATTGGCGAGACCAAACCCCCGAGATCTTGAGGTGCTCCGGATATCGACGTGCGGGATTGAAGAACAGAGCCCCCAACGTTCCTCTGCTAAAGGAGAAGTCAAGTGCGAACGGTGAAATTCCGCGGTCGGAACCGAATGGGCCGCTGAACCTGTCTGCATCATAATAGCGCGGGACCTCTTTGATGTGCACCAATTCGTCCCGGTACTCGTACGAGCCGTCCAGGAGCTTGCCATCGCCTGTGAGTTGTCCATCACGAAGGAGCGGCCACAGCTTTAGTGTGATCGAATCGAGCTGGTACGGCACGATGCCCGAGGTTGAGTTCGAAGGCTCAGCAACATTTTCGCCGAAGTTGCCGGGACGAAAGAGCAACCCGCTTCCAGCCTCAAATGTGAAGCTCCCATCTGCGTTGAGAATGATTTCGCTGTTTGAATCGAGCGTGCCATAAATTCCGTGCCCTTGCGCCTCAACAAAGATGGCGACGTGAGAACCTGTGTCGCTGGGTTTTCCCATCGGGTCGACAAGTTGAACGCGGCCTGCGATGGTGCTTTTCCCCGACTCGATCTGTGACCAAGGAGTGACAGAGACATTGCTTTCGTAGTGCGCTTGTGTCCAGAGTATCACGACACGCCGGTTTGATTTTCGCACGACGACCTGGAGATTCTCTCCGTCGTTCTCGTGTGTGTCATGCAGATAGAGGGTGAAATGGTTCCAATCCCGAGGATGAAAAAGGTGATAGGAGATAAAGTAGTGCGTCTCGGTTTCTAAGACAGCGTAATAGACCGTCGGCTTCAACTCGTATTTCTCAAAATTCTCCCAATTGTTATTGCCGATGAGATCTCCGTCAAAGTCGATGTTGGAAATGATATCTTGCCGACCGCCCGATCTGTCCGTCGCGTGATAG
>JBBTCR010000394.1:0-1436 GCA_038043105.1 Bacteroidota bacterium | reverse complement strand
CATCAGGAACTCATGAGGCAATTGATGGAGGTGGAGTCCTCGCAGTTCTTCAAGTCGGCTTAGTTTATTGTTCTTCGGACCCGTCATGCATCAGCGATGTACCGTGGCTCGTTGATTTTCTGGCGTGTGCTCACTATTATTGGAATGACGTAGAAGGCGAATCGCACCACATACTAATGGGATAACGAGTGCCACGTACTACTCCTTTAATGATTTACATCGTCCCCGGGAAGTGCGACTTCTGTGGATGCTGCGTCGGCGTATGCCCCGAGGATGCCATTGAGCTGTTGGAAGCGGAAATCCGAATCATTGACGAGCGGTGCACAAACTGCCGGAAGTGCGTCTGGGCATGCCCCTGGGAAGTGATTGAATTCCATCGTGAGGGGATCGAGCATCTGCCCAAAGAAGTGACACTGGCTCAGGAGTCTCCACCCTCATTCTAGGTTGAAGATTGTAAATATCACAATTGATGCTTTCAAAACCAAACTCAGTGAGGTCATACTATGAAGAGGGTCCGCAAAGTCCTAGACTTCAAAGTGTTCCTTGAGGCAGATTCAACTGGCGGCTATGTAGTCAGCTGTCCGAGTTTGCCTGGTTGCTTTTCGCAAGGCGACACGGTTGAAGAAGCCGTGGAGAACATTAAGAAGGCAATTGAGCTTTGCCTTGAAGATATGATTGAACGGAAGGAGAGACTTCCGGATACCGCGCGAACATTCGTCAGTTCCGTAGTAGTCACTGTATGAGCAAGCTTCCTGTTGTATCTGGCAAAGAAGCTGTCAAAGCCTTTTGCAGGATCGGGTACCGCGTCGTAAGACAAAAGGGGAGTGATATGAGACTGCGGGACGACCTGCACGAATTTCACCAACCATTGACAATCCCAAATCACAAGACACTGAAACCGGGCTTGCTCCGGAAACTGATTCATCAGGCGGGCATAACTATGGAAGACTTCAATCAGCTGCTCAAATGAGAGAATCGTATGACGTCATAGTGGTTGGGGCTGGACCTGCCGGATCAACTGCTTCCCGTTATGCTGCCGCTGGCGGCGCATCAGTGCTCGTGCTGGAGAAGGACCGTGATGTTGGATATCCGGTCCGCTGTGGCGAGGCCGTCAGTCACGAAGGCGTTGTTCAGTTCATCGAACCTGATCCGCGATGGATTGCAGCGACCGTTAGTAAATTTCGTATCGTCGTACCGGACGGGAACTCCATCGTCCCGAGACTGGATGGGATCGGATACGTCCTTGAACGCCGAGTCTTCGACTACGAGTTAGCAAAAGTCGCTGCCAGGGAAGGAGCGGAAGTAGTGACAAAAGCGTATGTGTATGACCTGATCAAATCGAACGGGGAAGTCTCAGGTGTGCGGGCTCTGGTCAAAGACCGGAAAGTCGATATTCGAGCAAAGATTGTGATCGGTGCTGACGGCGTTGAGAGTCG
>JBBTCR010000393.1:0-5026 GCA_038043105.1 Bacteroidota bacterium | reverse complement strand
GCAAGTCTGCGGACTCGACTCCATCGTTTTGAGGTACGCTAACATCTACGGGCCGCGTCAGAATCCCCACGGCGAAGCCGGCGTCGTTGCGATCTTCGCGAACAAGTTGCTGAACGGAGAGCAAGCCATCATCAATGGTGATGGAATGCAGACTCGGGACTACACATACGTCGCTGACGTTGTGAAGGCGAACCTACTGGCTCTTCGCTACAACCGGTCTGACATATTCAATGTGGGGACCGGGATTGAGACGAATGTCAATGAGGTTTTCTCTACACTACGTCAGCACTTGAATCCGGTTTGTCCTGAGCGGCACGGTCCACCAAAGGACGGGGAGCAACGGCGCAGTGTCATAAGCTACACAAAGATCCAGAAAGAGCTTGGCTGGGCTCCTTCCGTCACACTCGAAGAGGGCCTACGCCTGACGGCCGAGTATTTCAGGAAAACCGTTTGATCGTTGCAGCGTCTGGCACAGGAGACACGATGATTGAAAACCTACTGATGGGTGATCGACGAGCAGTCGCACGAGCGATTACTCAGGTAGAAAACGAGGCTTCCGTCTCCATTGACCTGCTGAAGAATATCTATGGTCACACGGGGAAGGCCTATCGGATCGGCATCACAGGCCCTCCGGGAGCCGGAAAAAGCACGCTGACGAACAAGCTTGCTAAGCTGTATCGGCAACAGAATCTCAAGCTTGGGATTATAGCGGTCGATCCGACGAGCCCATTCACAGGCGGGGCCCTGCTGGGGGACCGCGTCAGAATGACGGAGGTGGAACTTGATGAGGGCGTGTTCATTCGAAGCATGGCATCTCGCGGGAGTCTCGGGGGTCTAAGTAAGAAAGCCAAAGAGGCCGCAGACATCCTCGATGCATCGGGGCATGACATCGTGATGATGGAGACGGTTGGTGTGGGACAGTCGGAGCTGGATGTCGCAGGCGCAGCAGATACAACTATTGTGGTGCTGGTGCCCGAGTCTGGCGACGGCATCCAGGCAATGAAAGCAGGCCTCATGGAGATCGCCGATTTCTTCGTGCTGAACAAAGCTGACCGCCCAGGAGCTGACCAGGCTGTGATGTCGCTCAAGATGATCCTTGGGTTTCGTCCGCATAATGAAAAGACGTGGTTACCCGACGTGATTAAGACACAGGCGAGCGAGGGGAAGGGTGTAGAAGAAGTCGCGGCGTTCATAGAAAACCATCGCAACTTCTTGCAGCGGACAGGGGGCCTCGAGCGTAAGCGAAAGGCCCGTCTAGAGAGACGAATCCGGGAAATCGTCGAAGACCAACTGCGGCTCGATTTTTGGAACAGCGAACGATCATCGGAGTTGAAAAACCGAATCGAGGTGATCCTTCAGCGACAATCGAATCCTTACGATGTCGCCGCGAGTCTGATTAAAGATTTTAAAACCAACTCACTGTTGCGGTGAGAGCACACTTTCCACAGAAATCAAATGTTGAGGTATGTTATGGGAAACGATGTTTCACCTGAGCCCGGCATCGATTTTGAGTTGACCGAAGAAATGAAGATGTTGAAGCAGACTGTGCGGGAATTTGCAGAAACCGAAATCAAGCCATCTGTGATGAAGTACGATGAAGCCCAGGAGTTCCCGCTCGAGATCGTGAAGAAAATGGCAGGGTTGGGGTACCTTGGTGCGACGATTTCGACTGATCTTGGAGGGGCGGGCCTGTCGGCGATTGAGTCAGCCATCATCATGGAGGAGATTTCGCGCATCGACCCTTCCGTTGGTTTGATCTTGGCCGGTCACAGCGGCTTATGCCTCCAGCACATCTCCATGTTTGGCAACGATCAGCAGAAGAAACAGTATGTTCCTGATCTTGCCACTGGTAGAAAAATTGGCTCGTGGTGCCTAACCGAACCTGGCTCCGGTAGCGACGCTTCCAGTATGACAACTACTGCCATTCGTGAAGGCGACGTGTACATCCTCAATGGGACGAAGACGTTCATTACCAACGGCTCTCAGGCCTCGACCTATGTCGTGCTCGCAAAGACCGATCCGTCGAAAGGCAACAAGGGGATTTCCGCCTTCATCGTGGAGCGGGAGATGAAAGGCGTGAGTGTCGGGAAGAAGGAGAATAAGTTGGGTATGCGGGCCAGCGAGACAGCGATGATGATGTTCGATGGCGTGAGAATACCGAAAACCAATCTCCTCGGCAACGAAGAAGAAGGATTCAAGCAAGCGTTGGCGGTCATTGACTGCGGACGGATTGGGATCGCTGCTCTTTCCGTTGGGCTTGCGCAAGGCGCGATCGACGCCGCTCTAAAATATGCGAAGGAACGCCAGGCGTTTGGCAAACCGATTGCTGAGTTCCAGGGCATACAGTTCAAGTTAGCCGATATGGCCACGGAGGTCCACGCGGCGCGGCTTCTCACCTATCGTGCTGCAATCGCCAAGACGCAGGGCAAGAATGTCAATCTTCTTGCTGCACAGGCCAAGCTCTTTGCGAGCGAAGTCGCGCAGCGGGTTGCGACTGAGGCGGTGCAAATTCACGGTGGCTATGGGTTCATCAAAGATTTCCCCGTGGAAAAGTACTACCGCGACGTCAAGGTGCTGACCATCGGAGAAGGAACTTCGGAGGTGCAAAAAATGGTCATCGCCAGGAACCTACTCCAAGTCTAACAACCCTGTCATCCTGCAGACCGCAATGAGCAAACAGACGATTTACGGTATTATCGCAATCCTCTTCATAGTCTCCGGTGCTGCGGGATTAGTGTACCAAATCGTTTGGTTCAAGTACTTGTCGCTGTTTCTGGGAAACACGACATACGCTCAAACGATTGTCCTCGCAACGTTTATGGGTGGTCTTGCCATCGGGGCAACATTGTGGGGCAGGAGAGCGGATCGCACAGCACGCCCTCTGGCGTTGTATGGTATCTTGGAGATTCTGATCGGAATCTACTGCCTGCTGTACCCGTTCCTCCTCAACATTTTCAAGTCCGGTTTTGTCTCGGTTGTCCAATCGCTCGACCTGCCGAGTGACAGCGCGGCTGTTCTTCTTCTGAAGTTGGTCGTCAGTGTTCTCACACTGTTGTTCCCCACCATCCTCATGGGCGGAACCCTCCCTGTGCTCGTACGATTCATCTCTCAGAGTATTGAAGAGTCAGGGAAAAATGTCGCGACGCTCTATTTCGTGAACAGTTTTGGTGCAGTGGTTGGATCGATATTGGGTGGATTCTTTTTCGTTCCGATTGCAGGTCTGCGTGCAACGATCTTCGCAGCCGGTATCGTCAACGTGGTCGTCGGGGGAGCGGCATTCCTCTTGGCACGCCGAAAATACGAGTTCTCGGTCGAGCCGGAGATCGTACAGGCTGAACCTCGGCGAGAATTCTCCAGCCTGCAGATAACGCTCGCCGTGGTGGTGGCAGGTGTCTCAGGGCTCGCTTCGATGATCTACGAAGTATCCTGGGTGAGATTGCTGATCCCTGTGCTGGGGTCTTCGACGTACTCGTACACACTTATGCTCGTTGCCTTCATTTCCGGCATCACGATCGGCAGTTGGATTGTCTCGAGCATCATTCATCGGCTGAAGAATCTCTTCGGTGCTCTCGCCTTCTGTCAGCTCGCTGTTGGCATCTCAATGGCGGCAATGTTGCCTCTGTATGGGCGTATTCCATACTACTTCTGGCACATTGGAACAATCCTCACAAGAACGGAGTTCACGTATCCCATCTATCTCGCCATTCAATTCCTCGTCGGATTTGCGATCATGATCGTGCCCACGATCTTCCTCGGCATGTCGCTTCCGCTTGCAAGTCGGATCGCCACGCGCAGCGTTACGGTGCTTGGCCGGTCTGTTGGCAATGTGTTCTCCGTGAATACCCTTGGAACGGTCGTCGGCTCACTTGGAGCGGGACTGGTGCTCATCCCGATCGTCGGTATCCGCCATGCCATTGAAGTTGGGCTGATGCTTAATCTCCTCTCAGGTGTGTTCCTCATCCTGTTCCACACCGAGTTCGGTCGATGGAAACAGGTTGCCACGGTTGCCGTTGCTGGTCTCGCTATCAGCGTGTACCTCGTATCAATAACAGATTGGAACCAGACGGTGCTGCTTTCCGGCGTCTTTCGCCAGTTCGGGAAAGACCGGATGCCGCCGTCCAGCTACGCAGAGTTCCAACAGGCGAGCCGATCGAATAAAGTCCTGTTCTACAAAGAAGGAGCTTCTGCCACTGTTGGTGTCATTCAGTCGCCGACGAATCAAGGGATGCAGAATGTTCTCATCATCAACGGAAAAGGTGATGCGTCATCCGTCGGCGATTTGCCGACGCAGGTGCTGCTGGGCCAGCTCCCGATGCTGTTTCATCCTCAACCGGATACGGTCCTCGTCATTGGCTATGGCAGCGGCGTGACGACCGGCAGTGTCTTGACACATCCGGTGAAGCACGTTGAGAGCGTTGAGATTTCGCCGGAGGTGATCGAAGCTTCGAGGCAGTTTGAACATGTGAACAATCATCCGCTTCAAGATCCTCGCATGGCGCTCATCATTGATGACGCGCTCGCGTTTCTGAAGCTGACGCGCACGCAATATGATGCGATCATCAGCGAGCCTTCGAACCCGTGGATCGCAGGCATCGGCAACCTGTACACCACTGAATTCTTTCGGGAGTGTCGAGAGAGGCTGAAGAAGGATGGCTTGATGGTGCAATGGTTTCATCTCTACGAAATCGACGATGAGACGTTCAAGTTGGTGGTTCGTACGTTTCGATCGGTTTTTCCTCACGTCACGGTGTGGCAATCACTCGTCGCCGATGTGCTGCTGATCGGATCGAAGGAGCCGCTGGTGTACGACGAGAACGCCCTTGAAGCGAAGCTTGGGATCGGCGCGGTCCAAAGCGACCTGAAGAGAATTCACATTCCGGATGTTGCCACTCTGCTCTCGCTTCAGATGCTTTCTGGTAATCGGGCGGCGGAGTATGCGGGGGGAGGGCCGCTCAACGCCGAGGACAAGCCGTTGCTGGAGTACTGGGCTCCACGGGCCTTCTTCGTAAATCGAGGGGCGAACGAT